>CBDTUV010000184.1:0-6072 GCA_965363575.1 uncultured Pseudorhodobacter sp.
ACAAAAGCGCTGTGGTGCGGCTGGCAAAATTGGTTTCCAGATCGGTCAGCAGCGCCTCGTAATCGTTGCGGATCTTTGGGTCGCGGTTTTGGGCGTAAAGATCGACGAATTTCACGGTCGCATCGCGCGCGCCTTGCAAATAAACGCCAAGATACTTGCGTGCCGCCGTCAGGTCACGCGGGTCGCCTTCGACGGTGCGAAAAAGGTGGCGGGCGGTGGTCGCAAAACGGTCAACCCGGCCTTCCAGCTGGCGGTCGCGGGCGCGCAAAATGGCGTCTTTCATGGCAGTCAAATGTGCCTCGGCCACATCAACGGCCTTGGCCACGCGGTCGGTTTGAAAGGCGTCTATGCCTGCCGTACCCTTGTCGGCCAGCGGGTCAAAGCCAAAGGCGCCAACGTGGAGGAAGGCCGCAACAGAGGACAGCACCGTGGCGATGATCGCGCCTTGGCCTGCCATGAGTGCGCCGCAGCCAATGCCTGCACCGATCAGGATGGCACCGATCACTTTGCGCGGCAGCGCGGGGCGACGAGCGATGGCACGGGCTTCATACGCCTCTTGGGCGAACAGGCCTTGGCGGGTAAGCCACGCGCCCAAAAGCATCAGCCCGCCTGCGATCAGGCCAAGGACCAGCGTGACCGGATCACCCTGAAAGGCGTTCCAAACGAAAGGGATGGGCAGGAAGAACAAGAGGTTAGACCGAAACCCCGCCTTGGTGGGGCGTTTGGCCTGAAACCCGTTGGCGGGCGGTTGGGGGCTGTTGGGTGTGCCAGTGGGACCGCCAGAAGGCTTGCTGTTCGGGCTGAATTTATCGCCAAAGCGTTGTGCCATTAGACCGACCCCAAACTTGCAACGTAAAAGGTAAGGGCTATCAAAAGCACGAAGGAGACCGTTTTCAACCCGTTTGCAGACATGCATCACCCCCCTTGTTGCGGCGACCCGGCCTGTTGTCGCGCTGAATACTGGCGGACAGGCCTGTCGCCCCTTAGCCAACAAGTATAGGCAGCGCGCCCCCCGCATACCAGTGCGATAAGCGGGGAAAGGGTTGGTTTATTCCCCCTTTGGGCGGCGGTTTGCTGGTTTAGCGCCCGATTTTGTGCGTGGCGCTGTGCTGGGGGCGTTGCGGCTGACGGTTGGTTTGGCTGTGGATTTTGCCCAAGATTTGGACTTTGGTTTTGGGCTGGTACGCTCGGATGCGGTTAGGTCTGGTTTTGTGAAATCTGGTTTTGTGCGAGATTTTGGGCCAGCATCGGGGCGGGATGTGAATTTAGGCGCTGTGCCGGGTTTGGCGGCAGTTGTCGCGCCGCGGCGCACGGGTTTGCCGCGCGGCATATCATCCAGCGATGTGCCAAGGTTTGGGCCGCGTTTGGATTTGTCACTTGGTTTTGATGTGGGTTTTGCACCCGGTTTTGTGGCGGGTCTGGGGACACGCGGGCCTTTGGCAAGTGGGCCTTTGGAACGGGGGCTGGGGGCCACCGCATCTTCGGGCAATTCGCGCTGGCCCAATTGGTCGCGCAGCACCCGGCCTTTGACTTCGGTCACCTCGCCAGGGGTCAGTTCGCCCAGGCGGAACGGGCCATAGCTAACGCGGATCAGGCGGTTCACGGTTAGGTTGATAGCACTCATGGCGCGGCGGACTTCACGGTTTTTGCCTTCGCGCAGGCCGACGGTCAGCCACGCGTTGGCGCCTTGGATGCGGTCCAGAACGACGATCATCGGTTGGAATTTTTCGCCGTCGATCGTGATGCCTTGGCGCAAGGGCGCGAGGTCTGGATCGGTCGGGTTGCCGTTGACGCGCACGCGGTACTTGCGCAGCCAACCGGTGGAGGGAAGTTCAAGTTGGCGTTTGAGGCCGCCGTCATTGGTAAGAAGGAGGAGACCTTCAGAGTTCAGATCGAGGCGACCGATGGTCATCACGCGCGGCAGATCTTCGGGAAGGTGGTCGAAGATCGTGTCGCGCCCCTTTTCGTCGCTGTTAGAGGTCACGAGGCCGTCTGGTTTGTAATAAAGCCACAGGCGCGCGGCCTCGGGTTGGCCAACGGTGTGGCCATCGACTGTGATGCGGTCGCTGGGGGTGACATTCAGCGCGGGGCTGGTGATGACCTTGCCGTTCACGGTGACTTGGCCAAGTTCGATCATCCGTTCGGCTTCGCGGCGCGAGGCCACGCCTGCGCGCGAGAGAACTTTGGCGATGCGGTCACCTGCGGGGGAATCGGACGGGGTATCTGGGGTGTTGGACATGGGTTTCGGCCTTTTTGGGCGACGTCATCGCGACGTGGCAAAGCGTCGGGGGCTGACTGCCCCCGATCCCCCGTAGGTATTTAAGCCAAGATGAAAGGGCAAGGGGGGATTGAAATTGCTAAGGCTGCAAGGCAAGGCTGCGACATGGTTGAGTTTACATCATATATGCAGAGTGCGCTGGAGGCGGCGCGGGCGGCAGGTGCGCGCGGCGAGGTGCCTGTGGGCGCGGTTGTTGTGGGGCCGCAAGGTGTGGTGGCGCAGGCGGGAAACCGGGTGCGCGAGTTGTGTGACCCGACCGCCCATGCCGAGGTATTGGTGATCCGCGAGGCATGCCGGGTGCTGGGGTCAGAGCGGCTGGTTGGCCATGACCTATATGTGACGCTGGAGCCCTGTGCGATGTGTGCGGCGGCGATTGCCGGCGCGCGGATTGCGCGGCTGTATTATGGCGCGTCAGACCCGAAATCGGGTGGGGTTGAGGGCGGGGCAAAGGTGTTTTCGCATGCGCAGTGCCATCATGTGCCGGAGGTCTATGAGGGGATTGGGGCGGAGGCATCGAGCATTTTGCTTCGGCAGTTCTTTGCAGGACGACGGGGCGGGTAAGGGCTTTTTGCGAATGTTTCGCCAAAGCCACCAATTCAGAACAAGGGCGGTCGCAGGCGGGGGGTGGTGGAACCCCCCGGCTGCTTGGTTGTTTGGTCAGGACTGGGTCAAAGCGTGATCGGCTGCATCACTTGCGGTTCGATTACATCCACGCCGGGCAGGCCTGCTTTGAGTGCGTCTGCGGATTGCTCCAAAAGGTCGAACGTACGGTAGTGGCAGGGGATCACGGTTTTGAAATTGAAATAGCGTTTGGCCGCATAGGCCGCGCGCTTCATATCCATCGTGAAATGGCCGCCTGCGGACAAGATGCCGATATCGGGTTTGTGATAGTCGCCCATCCAGTCCATATCGGCCATAATATCCGTATCGCCCGAAACATAGATCGTATGGCCTTCGCCTGCGATCATATAGCCCGCCTCGGACCCGGCGGCGGCACCGTTCAGCGTGGACGAATGGCACGCGTTGACCATTGTGACCGCAGCGCCGCCCAGATCGACGGTGCCGCCTTTGTTAAAGCCGGTTGTGGCCACCCCTTCTTTTTCCAGCATCGTGGTCAGATCATAGATACCCACGACCGGAATATCCTGCGCCTTGGCAATCGCCAACGTGTCACCGATGTGGTCGCCATGCGCATGGGTCAGCAGAATGTGGGTCGCCCCCGCTGTTGCCGCCGCGTGCTGATCGGCCGCTATCATCGGGTTGCCGGTTAGCCATGGGTCAATCAGGAGCACCGCATTTTCAATTTCAAGCCGAAAGCTGGAGTGGCCGAGCCATGTGAGTTTCATGTGGGTATCCTTGCGCTGAGGCGTTTGAGGCGAAACGAGGCCAATTTGTAGCTGTTGGTTTACGGTCATCCTTGTTCATATCGACCGCAAACCGTTTTAATGGGCTGGCTTGATGAAGGTATCGTTGCGCAGATCTGTCAAGGCTTGGCGAATTTCGGCATCGGTGTTCATCACGATGGGGCCGTGCCATGCCACGGGTTCACGGATCGGCGCGCCTGCGATCAAAAGGAACCGCACGCCTTCATCGCCGGCTTGGACCGTCACCTCATCGCCTGTGCCGAACTGTACCAAAGTGCGGTCGCCCGACATGTCGCGGATGTTCACCTCCATCCCGCGCACCTCTTTTTCCAGCAAAACACCGCGCGGGCGGCTGGCATCGCGGAAATTGCCGCGGCCTTCAAAGACATAGGCGAAGGCGGATTTGTGGGTGTCGACCTTAAAGGTCTTTTTCACACCCGCAGGGACCGAGATATCAAGGTATTGCGGATCGGCGGCGATGCCATCGACCGGGCCGGATTTGCCCCAGAACTTGCCGACGATCACGCGCACCACAGTGCCGTCATCATCGGTGATTTCGGGGATGTCGTTGCTGGTCACATCTTGATAGCGCGGTTTGGTCATTTTCAGATGGCCCGGCAGGTTGGCCCAAAGCTGAAAGCCGTGCATTTGGCCCACCTTGTTTCCGTGCGGCATTTCCTGGTGCAAGATGCCCGAACCGGCGGTCATCCATTGCACATCGCCAGCCCCCAGTTTGCCTGTGTTGCCGAGGCTGTCGGCGTGATCGACCGTGCCTGCCAGCACATAGGTGATGGTTTCAATGCCACGGTGCGGGTGCCACGGAAAGCCGCGCTGGTAATCGCGGGGATGTTCGTTGCGGAAATCATCAAACAGCAGGAATGGGTCCATCTGTTCGGGATTGTGAAAGCCAAAGGCGCGGTGCAGGTGAACGCCCGCCCCTTCCATGGTGGCCTGAGCGAGGGTTTCGGCGGTGACGGGGCGAATAGACATTGGGACCTCTTGCAGCTGATTGCTTTTCCCCAAGATAGGGGGCGCGCTGGCTTGGGGCAATTGCACAGACATGCAGGGTGTGTGTGCAATATGGCAGAGTGGGGGGCAATACGGCAGCGTGTGGCCAAGAGTGGCTGGTTCTGCGCGCGCAACCTGCTATAGCGGGCAAAGTTTGGTATGTGGCGCGTTTGGGGCCAATACGGGGGCCAATATGGGGGAAGCGATGAAGGACAAGAAGACAAAGGGTAAGCCCGAGCCTGTGATTGCACGGCTGGATGTGTCGCAAGCGCGGCGGATCATTGGCATTGGTGTGCAGGTCGGTCTGGGGTTTGTTCTTATCAGTCTTGCAGGCAGTTTTCCCCGCGATCAGATGACTTTGCGTCTGTTTCTGCTAGCCTTGGGCGGGTTGACGTTTTACGCGGCCTATTTGACCTGGGTGGCGACTGAAACCGCCTTGATTCTGACCGACAGCGGGTTGCGGCAGGAAGGCGGGCGGTTGCTGGCCGAGATGGACAATATCCGCGAAGTGTCACGCGGGGCCTTGGCGTTGAAGCCGTCGAACGGGTTTACGCTGGTGCTGTTCAAAGGCACGGGCTTTGCTTGGGTGCCGGGCCTGTGGTGGCGGATTGGCAATCGGGTTGGGGTGGGCGGTGTGACACCGTCACAAGCCGGGCGTTATATGGCCGAGTTGATTGCGATGAAAATTGCCGAGCGGCCAGAGCAGAATTGAACATCGGGTCTGGCCCTGTGCCACAAAACAAACGCCCGCCGAGGGATGCGGGCGTTTGAGTGTTTTACAGCTGTCGAACAGATCAGCAGGTAAAATCAACGTGGCACAGCTTTGGCAAAAAGCGGGGGCGGGTTACGACAAACTGCTCCAGCAAGTCCGGTTCTAGCGCATAGTTGAGGGGTGGGACGTAGAGCAGTCGGGTTTCCAACAAAATTGCGCTGTCGCCATCTGCCATGATGGGCAAAAATTCGGTTAAGCCGTTGAGCGTTGCGTTGGTGAGCGGGATCATTTCGGTGGTGCCAGGCGCGCGTGAAAAGATCACCTCATAGCGTTCGCGCACGCCGCTCCATGTATAGGAGGTCAGGCGGATTTCGCCTGCATCGCCGCCGCCAAGCATGCGATTAAAGGCTGTGCGCATGCCTGCGACATAGGCATCGTCTATGCCATTGCTGTTTTGGTTGCGCGACACGAGGTCTGACACCGAGTAAGAGGCTTTTTGCACGGTATTGATGGCCCGGTAGGCATCCCAATAGACAAACATACCCAAATAGCCCCATGTGAACATCGGCATGACGACGATGGCATCCACAAACAAAGAGCCTTTTTCGTCCCGACCATAGCGGCGCACAAGGGAGGATAGGAATGACATAATTGACCTCCTCATGGTTCATTCACAAAGGCTGTGGTGGTGGCCAAGGCGTATCCGCCAC
>CBDTUV010000185.1:0-6043 GCA_965363575.1 uncultured Pseudorhodobacter sp.
TATTTGCCGCGAATTTCCCCGTTCCCCTCGCCCCCATAATCAGGCATATCTACCCCATCCAAAAATACGAGGCCTAAAATGCACGATATCAAGATGATCCGAGAGACCCCAGACGCCTTTGATGCCGCCCTTGCCCGGCGCGGGATTGCCCCCCTCTCGGCCCAAATCCTTGAAATTGATGCCGCGCGCCGCGCCTCCATTCTGGCCGCTGAAACCGAAACCGCCGCCCAAAACGCCGCCTCTAAACAGGCGGGTGCCGCCAAAGGGGCCGGAAATGACGCCGAATTTGACCGCCTGCGCGCCCTCGTCGCCGATAAAAAAGCCGCCATCGCCGCCCTGAATGATCAGGCCGCAGCCGAGGATTCCCGCCTCCGCGACCTTTTGATGAGCATCGACAACCTCCCCCTCCCCCAAGTTCCCGATGGAACGTCAGAGGCGGACAACGTCGAAATTCGCCGCTGGGGTACCCCCCGCGCGCTTGATTTCAAACCGCTCGAACATTACCAACTCCCCGCAGCCCTCCCCGGCCTCGATTTCGCCACCGCCGCCAAACTCTCCGGCTCCCGTTTCGTCGTCCTGCGCGGCGCAATGATCCGCATCCACCGCGCCCTCGCCCAGTTCATGCTCGACACCCATATCGAAGAACACGGGCTGAATGAGGTCTGGACGCCGGTTCTGGTGAAAGATGAGGCGATGTTCGGCACCGGCAACCTGCCCAAGTTCGCCGAAGACAGCTATCAAACCACCAACGGCTGGTGGCTGATCCCCACCTCCGAAGTGACCCTGACCAACACCGTCGCAGGCGACACACTGGACGAAGCCCAGCTTCCCATCCGAATGACCGCCCATACCCAGTGTTTCCGTTCCGAAGCAGGATCTGCGGGCCGCGATACCAGCGGCATGCTGCGCCAACATCAGTTTGAAAAGGTGGAAATGGTCAGCATCACGACCCCGGAAACCTCTCTCGCCGAACACGACCGCATGACCGCCTGCGCCGAGGCGATCTTGCAAAAGCTGAACCTGCCCTACCGCGTCATTGTTCTGTGCACGGGCGATATGGGGTTCGGCTCCACCAAAACCCACGACCTTGAAGTGTGGCTGCCGGGCCAAGACACCTACCGTGAGATCAGTTCAGTTTCGGTGTGTGGTGACTTTCAGGCACGCCGGATGAACGCGCGCTATAAACCAAGCGCGGGGGGCAAGCCGGAGTTTGTCCACACCTTGAACGGATCAGGCCTTGCGGTCGGACGATGCTTGATCGCGGTGCTGGAAAACGGGCAACAGGCCGATGGATCGGTTGACCTGCCTGCGGTTTTGTACCCCTACCTACGCGGCAAAACGCGGGTCACGGCATCGGGTGACTTGGTTTAAAGAATCCCCCGCGTTTTGCGCGGGGGGCTACATTCATTCCAAGGTTTTTGCATAGGCCTCTAGCTGCGTGGCAACCTGACCCCAGCCATCATAGAACCCCATATCCTCATGCGTTTGCCGCGCCTCGGGCGTACGGTGGCGGGCAATCGCGGTATAGCGTGTCTGGCCCGCATCGGCATCGGCCAAAAGGATAATCGCGGTCATGAACGGGTCGGGCGCGGGCTTCCAGCCCTCGGTATAGCCATCGGTAAAGACCAGCTTTTCTTGCACGACCACGTCCAGATACACGCCCTTATTGTCCATGACGGTCCCACCCACATCGAACTGCGTATTGAAACGGCCACCAACGCGCAGGTCAATATCGCAGGCCGTCACCCTGTGCGGGGCTGGGATAAAAAAATGCGGTATATGCTGCGCTTGGGTCCAGCACGCCCAAATCAAAGGGCGTGGGGCGGCAAGGATCCGTGTGAAACTCAGATCCGTTTCGGGGTCAAGCTCCATACGACGGCTCCTGCATCATGGGGATTAAGGCCTGGCTGCCCAAACCCTAACTGCCCAGAATAATGCGGACATAGTTGCGTGTCTCATTAAACGGCGGGATGCCAGAGTGCTTTTCCACCGCCCCCGGACCGGCGTTATAGGCGGCAAGCGCAAGGCGCCAGCTGCCAAAACGGTTGTACATCATGCGCAAATACCGCGCCCCACCGTCAAGGTTTTGGTGCGGATCATTGATGTTCACGCCCAGTTTCCGCGCGGTTCCGGGCATAAGCTGCGCCAAACCTCTGGCACCGGCATGTGATTCCGCCGATGGGTTCCAACCGGATTCTTGCTGAACAAGACGCAAAAATAAATCTTCGGGGATGGAATGTTTGCGGGCAGCGGCCTTGGCCACGGCCAGATATTCCCCTTTGTAATTGCCCCGAAAGCGGGGAATCGCTGTGTCTTTTGGCACCACAATCGGGTTGGGTTGCAGGCGGATCGAGGCCGAGTATTGTTTGGACAAACGGTTGTCCAATAGCCGCGTTTGGGATTTGAACATCGCCTTGCGCGAGTTGGATTTCCCTGACAACACAAGACCTTCGGCCAAAACCGAGCCCGCCGAAATGGGGCTGGACAATAGCAATGTTGTGAAACCAATAATACAAAATGCACGCAGCATGCGCTCGCCCTTATCACTTAAATATTAAGGTGTAGTATAAGGAACATAGCGGCAAATGCCAGCCCCTCGCAGGCAGGGTCTGTCAAGGGTTTAGCCAGATCGTGGCGGCGGAGATGTTGCGGCGCAGGGCTAGCGCGGATATAGGATTTGGTAACCAGTTTCGGCCAAGCTGCCGAGGCCGGGATCAGAATCAAGCACACACAACGCTGTGCATCACTTTGGCGGGGGGCCACATGGCTGGATCAGTAAACAAAGTTATTATCATCGGAAATCTGGGCCGCGACCCCGAAGTGCGGACCTTTGCCAATGGCGGCAAGGTTGTGAACTTAAACATTGCCACGTCTGAGACATGGCGCGACAAGGCCAGCGGCGAGAAAAAAGAGCGGACTGAATGGCACCGCGTTTCCATTTTGAACGAGCCTTTGGGCAAGATTGCCGAGCAATATTTGCGCAAAGGCTCTACTGTTTATATCGAAGGTCAGTTGGAAACCCGCAAATGGCAGGACCAATCGGGCGCTGAGAAATATACGACCGAGGTGGTTTTGCGCCCCTATCGTGGCGAATTGACCTTGCTGGGCGGCCGAAATGACGGTGGATCGGGCGGAGGCGGATCAAGCAATGACGGCGGCTATGATGACCGTGGTGGTTATGATAGCGGCGGGTCCTCGGGTGGGTCAAGCCATGGCGGCGCGTCTTCGGGCGGCGGTGGGCGCTCTGACATGGATGATGAGATCCCGTTCTGATCGCTTTTCCTTTGGTCTGATGCGGTAGGGTTTTCGCCCTATTTCGCCCCTCCCCTCACCGGGTGGGGCATTTTCATATCTTTCGGCCACTGGACGCGCGAGGAATAATTCCCTATATATTCAGTCAGAATAACGCGTGAGGCCATGATGAACCAGCCGCAGGACCAGATCGAAGGCACCCCTTTGATCAAGCCATCCACTACCGACCACCCGCTTTACGAGCAGGTTGTCGAGGCATGCCGGACGGTTTATGACCCCGAAATTCCAGTCAATATCCACGACCTTGGGTTAATCTATACCATTGAAATTTCAGATGAAAACGATGTTGAAATTTTGATGTCCTTGACCGCGCCCGGTTGCCCCGTTGCAGGCGAAATGCCGGGTTGGGTCGCAGATGCGATTGAGCCATTGGCAGGTGTAAAATCCGTCAATGTCGGCATGACGTTTGAGCCGCCTTGGGGCATGGAAATGATGTCGGATGAGGCGCGGCTTGAACTTGGGTTTATGTAGCGCGGGCTTGAGCCTGCGGCCCACACTCCTATATTGAAGATATCGATATAAAGGACGCCACCAAATGTTCGGTATTCCCGGAAAAGCCGCCGTTACCCTGACCCCCGCCGCGACCAAGCAAATCGCGCGGTTGATGCAAAAGCAGGGCTCATCTGGCCTGCGGATTGGCGTGAAAAAGGGCGGCTGCGCGGGCATGGAATACACCATGGACTATGTATCCGAGGTGAACCCGATGGATGAGACGGTGGAACAAGACGGCGCGCGGGTGATGATTGCGCCCATGGCGCAGATGTTTTTGATCGGCACCGAGATAGACTATGAGACGTCCTTGTTGGAGGCCGGGTTCAAATTTCGCAATCCGAATGTGGCCGAGGCCTGTGGCTGTGGTGAGTCGATCAAGTTCAAGGATGCGTAAAGGCTGGGCCTGAGTGGGCATGGCTTTGGGCAACGTCCGAGCATCTAGCGGAGGTATTCGGGCGAAGATGAAAGCGGGGGAATTGGTTCATTTGCAATCCCCAAAAAATCCCTTAACCCTGTGTGAAATGGTTTGGAGGGATGAGAATGCGTAAACTTGCCGCTGGAAATTGGAAAATGAACGGGACTGCCGCAGATTTGGCAGAGGTTTCGGCGTTGATGGCAGCCCATCCAGCACCAGGCTGCGACATGCTGTTGTGCCCGCCTGCGACGCTTTTGTCGCGCATGGCCGATTTGGCGGCAGGATCGGCGTTGATGGTTGGCGGGCAAGACTGCCACGCGCAAATGGCAGGCGCGCATACTGGCGACATTTCCGCCCAGATGCTGAAGGATGCGGGTGCGACCCATGTGATCCTTGGACATTCCGAACGCCGTGCAGATCATTCTGAGGTTGACGCAACTGTGCAAGCCAAGGCAATTGCTGCGCAAGCCGCAGGGTTAATCGTGATTGTTTGTGTTGGCGAGACTGAGGCGCAGCGCGATGCAGGCACCACTTTGGCCGTGATCGGCGCGCAGCTTGATGGCTCGCTTCCCCCGACTTTGACAACCGCACCTGACGGTTTGGTGATTGCCTATGAGCCGGTTTGGGCCATTGGCACCGGGCGCACCCCCACGCTGGACGAAGTAGCCGAGGTTCACGCCCATATCCGCGCGGCTTTGGTCAAACGTTACGGTGACGTGGCGCAAGAATTGCGGCTGCTCTATGGCGGGTCAGTCAAAGCGTCCAATGCTGCGGGGATTTTTGCGGTGCCGCATGTGAATGGCGCGCTTGTTGGCGGTGCTAGCCTGAAGGCCGCCGATTTTGGCCCGATCATTGTGGCTTTGGTTGCGGCGTGACACCTTATGGACCATCTGTCACAATCGCCCAATGATCCGGATTTCGTCCAAAACCCCTATGCCTTCTATGACCGCGCTCGCGCGCATGGCCCGTTCTTTCACTGGGAAGATTACGGCAAAACCTGTGCCACCTCTTACGCCGCCGTAAACGCCATTCTGCGCGACCGCCGGTTTGGGCGTGAAATCCCTGCCGACCAGCGCCCCGAAATTGCGCCACACACCGCGCCATTTTACGCGGTTGAGGCGCATTCCATGCTGGAATTGGAACCCCCACGCCACACCCGCCTGCGCGGTTTGGTCATGCGCGCCTTTACCTCGCGCCGCATCAACGCGCTTGCGCCTGAAATTGCCCAGCTTAGCCACGGGTTGATCGACGCGCTTCCCAAAGGCGAGTGCGATTTGTTGCAGCATTTTGGTCAACGCTTGCCCGTCACGATTATCGCCCGCCTTTTGGGCGTGCCCGAGGAAATGGGCGACGATCTGTTGCGCTGGTCCAATGCGATGGTGAAAATGTATATTGCAGGGCGCAGCCGCAAAATTGAGGATGCCGCCGCGGCCGCGAGCCGCGACTTTACCGCCTTTCTGCGTGGCTATATTGAAGCACGCCGCGCCCAGCCCGCCGATGATTTAATCACCCATCTGATTGCCGCCGAGGAGGATGGCGAAAAGCTGTCAACCGATGAGCTGATCTCTACCTGCATCTTGCTGTTGAACGCAGGGCATGAGGCGACGGTTCATACCATCGGAAACGGCGTGAAAACCCTGCTGGAAACGCGCACACCAATCACCGCAGCCCCCATTGATGCGATGGTTGAGGAAATCATCCGGATTGACCCGCCGCTGCACATGTTCACCCGCTATGCCTACGCAGATGTCGAAGTTATGGGCCAAATAATCCCCCAAGGTACAGAAATTGCTTTGCTTTTGGCCGCCGCCAATCATGACCCAC
>CBDTUV010000186.1:0-6030 GCA_965363575.1 uncultured Pseudorhodobacter sp.
AAGGGGCTGGACGCTGGAACAAGCGGCCACCCATGCAGGGCTTGCGCGCTCTACCTTGTCGAAAATCGAAAACGGGCAAATGTCGCCGACCTATGACGCGCTGAAAAAGCTGGCAGGCGGACTTGCGATTTCAGTCCCGCAGCTTTTTACCCCACCCAGCCGCAATCAGGTGATGGGGCGTATGGCGGTCACCAAATCGGGCGAAGGCCAAGCCCATCCCACCACCACCTATGAGCATGAACTGCTGGCCCCCGGCCTTGTGCAAAAAACCATGCTGCCCTACCGCGCCACCATCCGCGCCCGCAGCTTTGACGATTTTGACGGCTGGGTGCGCCATGACGGCGAAGAGTTTCTCTATGTCCTTACCGGTATCGCCCGGCTTTACACGGAATTCTACGAGGCGGTTGATCTGCGCCGGGGCGACAGCGCCTATTACGACGCGTCTATGGGCCATAATGTGGTCAGCCTATCCGAAGACGACGCAACCGTCCTGTGGGTCACGTCCTTAACCTGAGCGCCATTTCATCTTTGAAAAAATACTCATAGGGCAGCGAAGGTGCAAACCCTCTATCAGCCCAATAACGACCGAACCACCACATAGCCTACAAACACCCCGTTCGCGAGCAACAGTGCCATCACCGCCAGCGACCCAAGGTCTTTGGCATCGCGCGCCGCCAGCGACCAATCGGGCGAGACATGGTCTACAATCGCCTCAACCGCCGTGTTCAACGCCTCTACCGCGATCAGCAGCAACCATAAGATCACAAACACGCCAAAGGCCCATAAGGGCGCGCCAATTACCCAAAACAGCAGGCAGACCACGGGCAGGCCCAACACCTCATGCCGAAAGGCAGTCTCGGCCCACAGGCGGCGGATGCCCGCGATGGAATAGCCTGCGGCGGCGAACAGATGGCGGATGCCGGTGACCCGCGCGGGGCGTGGTTTGGACTGGGGTTTTGGTTGGGGTTTTGGTTGCGAATGCGTGGGAGGTTCAGCTTTCATCTGGATGGCACCCTGCGGTCAGGTCCAGCGCCGGATCAACAACCGCGCTGTGCACATCGGTTAACCGCAACACGGTGCTGAACAGGTTGTCATGGCTGGCTGGGGCGTCTTTTTTAGAGGTCAGGCACGCTTGGTCCACTCCAAACACCGAGGCATAATCTTGTGACATCCACAGCAGCATTGGCACCCGCGTTTGGTATTCTGGTGCCATAAAATACGGCGCGCCATGCAGGTAAAGCCCATTTTCGCCCAAGGACTCGCCGTGGTCCGACACATACAGCAGCGCGGGCAGGACATGGTCTTGGCCCGCCAAAATGTCGATCATGCTGGCAAGTATTTTGTCGGTGTAATGGACCGTGTTGTCATAGGCATTTGTGATTTCCTCGGTGGAGCATTCTTTCAACTCTCCGGTTTTGCAGGTGGGCGTAAAGATCTCTGACTCGGGCGGATAACGCAGATAGTAGGACGGGCCATGGCTGCCGATCATATGCAACACCAGCACGGTGTTTTGCGTCAGGTTCGCCGCATAATCCGTGAGCGTATCCAGAAAAATACCATCGGTGCATTCGCCATCCGCACAAAAACGCGGATCGGTTGATGAGATCAGGCTTTTGGTCACAAACCGCGCGGCGATGCCTTTGTCGCCGGTGTTATTGTCCCACCATTCCACCGCATAGCCCGCGTGGCTTAGCACATCGAGCAAGTTTTCAGAGGCCATCCCATCTTCATAGCTGTAATCGGCACGGCCAAAATGTGAGAACATGCAAGGCAGGGACACCGCCGTTGCGGTGCCACAACTGCTGACATTGGAAAAATAGGTAATATCGCGTTTGGCCAGCTCTGGGTTCGTTTCACGCGCATAGCCGCCGAGCGACCAGTTTTGGGCGCGTGATGTTTCGCCGACCGCTATAACCATCAAAATCGGCTTGGTGGCGCGGGCCACCTCCTCATCAGTTTTGGCATCGGTGCCATAGGGCTGGAGCGGCAAAGCATTCGCTTTTTGCAGCATCCGCACATAGCGCAAGGTGCCAGACAACGGCGCGCCGGGTTGATAGCTGGCCATCACCTCTTTTTGTCCGCGCAGTACCACCGAAAAAGTGGCGAAATGCGTGAACAACATGCCCACACACAAAACTGCCGATAGCACCACTGTCGCGGCCCACATAAAGACCGATCGCAAAGGCGCTACACGCCTGACTTTAACCCAAAATACCAGAACGGCAGGCAAAACACCGGCCCAGAGCACGTGGTAGACAAAGTTAAAGGTGATCAGGTGCTTGGATTCGGTGACGGTGGTGGTGATCGCGTTCTGGATCATCTCACGGTCAATCGTGGCGCCAAGCGTGTCTTGGTAATAGGATGTGACCGCCCCGAGGATCAGCAAAAACGCCAAGACCGGCTTTTGCAACCAACGCACCGCGAACAGTGTGATCAACAACCATGTCAGCGCAAAAATCGCCCCGGAAAAAGCTGCAATTGCAAGGGCATCACCTTGATAGGCCGTCACAACGCGGCCCCAAAAGGTGGTGTTGTGCATGGCAAGAATAAACAGCACCACCGCGATGTTCAGCACAAGCGGGGTCAGGGTAGGGCGCAGCTGCCAAAACGGCGCGGAAGACGCGAGGGGGGGTGTCACAGCGGCGGACCTTTATAACATTTGGGGCAGCACATGCCCCTTAGGTGCGGAAATATACCTTTGGCCGTGCAGGCTCAACCCCGGTTGCGATCAGAGCATGTTGGAGACGCGGTTTGACGCGCCCGATAGGTCGCGGCCAAAGCCCTCGACGGTGCCACACCCTGCCAAGGCTGCGAAAAGCAACAAAGCGGCCAAGGGGATAAGTTTGGTCGCAAAAGATTTGGAACGTGTCATGTGCTGTCTTTCACCTCAAATTGTCCACCACGGGCAGGGCCAAAGGGCGGATCTTAGTTTTCATACCACCAGACATCGGGCTGGAACCCCGGCCAATCGCCATAAATGGGCAAGCGGCTTGGATAGTTCAATTCCTTCACATGCGCCAAACGTGAGGTTTTTGCAAACCAGAACGGCACCACATAGCGCCCGGCGGTTAAAATCCGGTCAAGCGCATGGGTGGCGGCGATAAAATCATCTTGGCTGGTGGCGTTCAACATCGTGTCAATCATCGCCTCGGCGGCAGGCACATTCATGCCCATCAGGTTGCGGCTGCCCGGTTCGGTGACGCCGGCAGCCCCCCAATAAAACACCTGCTCATTGCCCGGTGACAGCGACATGTTGCGGATCATATGGGTCATGTCAAAATCATAGGCATTGGTGCGCTCGGTCATCTGGGCGCTGTCGATGGTGGTTAGGGTGGCGGTGATGCCAAGGGGTTTGAGCGCCTCAATATAGATATTGGCGATGGTGGCCACTTCGGCGGCACCATTGGTCAGCAAGATGTCAAAGGCAAAGGCCGCCCCTTCGGCATTGCGCAAAACACCGCTGTCATCGGCCACCCAACCCGCTTGTTCCAACAAGGCCTTGGCCGCGCGGATGTTTTTGCGGTTGGTCGCACTGTCGGCCACGGGCAAGGCATAGCCGTCAATCACGCCGGGGATCAGCCCGTCAGCAAAGGGTTGCAGCAGCTCCAACTCGCGGCCCTCCGCCGGCGCGCCGGGGGTCATGCCAAGGATGGAATTGGAAAAATACGACTGGATACGCGGGGCAACGCCGCCTGTGACGGTGGTATTTATCTGCTCAAAGTTAAAGGCAAGGATCATCGCCTCACGCACCCGCCAATCGGCAAATTGCGCGCGCCTTGTGTTCATCACAAAACCGTCGATGCCGGACGGGCGGGAATGGGGGATTTCAGACTTTACTATCGCACCTGAGGTTACGGCAGGGAAATTGTACTGATCGGCCCATTTGGCGGCGTTGGTTTCGCGGTGGCTGGTGATCTCACCCGCTTTGAACGCCTCAAACACCACACCGTCATCGCCGAAAAACTCATAGCGCACCTCATCCAGATTGTGGCGGCCTGTGTTGAACGGCAAATCCTTGCCCCACCAGTTCGGGTTTTTGACGAAAGAGATAAAGCGCCCAGCCTCATGCGCGCCGACCGTATAGGGGCCAGAGCCGATGGGCGCCTCTAGGGTGGAGGAGGTGAAATCCTTACCCTCCCACTGGGCTTTTTGCAGCACAGGGCGCAGACCCAGAATCAACGGCAACTCTCGGTCAGGGGTGTTGAAGGTGAATTTGACCGATCGCGGGCCGGTGATTTCGGCGCTGGCGATTTTGGTCCAGGAATTAAGGTAGCGAGGGTGGCCGACGGTGCCGAGGGTTTGAAAGGTCCACAGCACATCTTCGGCGGTGACCGGGCTGCCATCGGAAAATGTCGCCGCAGGATTCAGGGTAAATTCGACGTAGGTACGGGCGTCATCGGTCTCAATCGATTCGGCCAAAAGCCCGTAAAGAGTGAAAGGTTCATCATAAGACCGGCCCAAAAGGGTCTCGACGGTCAGACTCGGCTGCCCCCAAGGCGCGCGGCCCTTGAGGATGAACGGGTTTAGGGAATCATAGCTGCCCGATTCGCCAAAAATGATGCGCCCACCGCTGGGGGCTGCAGGGTTTGCGTAAGGTAAGGACACAAAATCAGGTGGTAGAGCAGGGTCACCATACATAGCTATGCCATGTTTGGGGTCTGCAAAGCCCGGATTCGCTGCCACAGTTAGCAAAACTGCCATTGCCGCACTGTGCACAATCGCGAAAATTTGATGTTTCATACTGGCAACAATCCCCAATCCCCAAGCTTTATTGCCGCAGATACTATGGATTGTTATGTGCCTTTTCAAACTTTTAACTTGGCCCCCGACAAGTTAACGCGTATAAAGTAGGAACTGCTCGATAGGTTTCTTGCCTGTATGAAACCTGCCTCAATAACTTAACGCCAGCTTCGCGCTGGCGTTTTTTTTTACCTACGCGGAAATGTGACACGAGCAGGCGTTCCCTTCTGTCACCGCGCATGCCACGATGCTGCAAACGCAGCATTGAGGATGGATCGCTATGTCGCTTGCAGGTAAAACCGCTATTGTTACAGGGTCAAATTCGGGCATCGGGCTGGGGGTCGCGCATGAGCTGGCGCGGGCCGGGGCGGATATTGTCATCAACTCTTTCACCGACCGCGATGAAGATCATGCGCTGGCAGCAAGCATTGCCGCCGAGCATGGGGTGCGCGTGCGCTACATCGCCGCCGACATGTCGGACCCCGAGGCGTGCCGCGCGCTGATCGCAAAGGCCGGCGCCTGCGATATCTTGGTCAATAACGCGGGCATTCAGCATGTCGCAGCGATTGAGGAATTTTCGACCGAAAAGTGGAATGCGATTTTGGCGATCAACCTGTCGTCGGCCTTTCACACCACGGCTGTCGCTTTGCCCTTGATGCGGGCCAAAGGCTGGGGGCGGATTGTCAACGTAGCCTCGGCGCATGGGCTGACGGCAAGCCCCTATAAATCGGCCTATGTCGCGGCCAAGCATGGGGTGGTGGGCCTGTCCAAAGTGACCGCGCTGGAAACCGCAGGGGCAGGGATCACCTGCAACGCGGTTTGCCCCGGCTATGTGCTGACGCCGCTGGTTGAGGCGCAGATCCCCGATCAGATGAAAAAGCACGGGATGGACCGGGAAACCGTGATCAAAAACGTGATGCTGGAACGCCAACCCAGCCGCCAGTTTGCCACCACGGCGCAAATTGGCGGGACGGTGGTGTTTTTGTGCTCGGGCGCTGCCGATCAGATCACCGGAACCACGATCTCGGTTGATGGCGGGTGGACAGCTTTGTGAGCACGCAGGCTATGGCACCCGTGCGCGTTAACCTTGCGCTGCAAGGCGGTGGCGCGCATGGGGCGTTTACTTGGGGCGTGCTGGACCGTTTGCTGGACGAAGAGTGGCTGGAAGTGGCCGCGATTTCCGGCACTTCGGCAGGGGCGCTGAACGGGGCGGCGTTCAAGGCAGGCATGGTTGCAGGCGGGCGCGATGGCGCACGATTGGCCTTGGACACGCTGTGGGCCTCGGTGGGG
>CBDTUV010000187.1:0-5973 GCA_965363575.1 uncultured Pseudorhodobacter sp.
AAACCATGCCATCGCGAATAGCGCTGCGCGGCAGAACAACGCCTTGCATCGGCGCGGCGCGTAGCACCACCTCGACAAACATGCCTTTGGTTAACGGGGGGCGCATGTTCCGGCCAGTGTTGTCATATGCGTTTTCCACGACCACTATAATGCCAACAGTGCCAGATTGTTGGTTGATCCCATCGCTGATCCTGTCAACGGTTGCGGGCCAGGTCACCACCTCATCCCCCAACCGCAATCGCAATTCCGCCTCAAGCCCAAGCGAGTGCAGCGCCTGCGTCATTTTCGACGGCTCCAAAAGCAAGTCCGGCAGCGCCGATTGCCTCAATCGCACGAGGCCACGAAAGCTTTCCATCGACAGCTGTACATCAACCTCGGCGCGGGCAATCCCATCAAGGGTTGCCGCTGTTTGCCCAGCCTTTAGATACTGACCAACCTCGATTGAATACGATGCCACCCGCGCGGCAAAGGGCAGCGCGATTTCACTACGCTCCATATTCAGATCGGCGGTTGCAAGGTTGGCTCGGTAGACAGCGATTTGCTCGGTTTGGACGGCGCGCTGGGTCGGGAACAGGGCAAGCGTGCTTTCAATGCCCAGCACCTTTTGACGCTGCGCCAAATGTGCGGCGCGGGTTATATCACGGGTGCCTTGCGCCATGGTGCCGCCGGTGAACAGTGCCTCCGCCCGTTCAAGATCTGATGTTTTCACTGCCAGCGCTTCGCGTTCAATCTCCAATGCGCTGCGCTGGTTTTGTTCGGACACATCCAATTCGGCAAGTTTCGCCTCGGCGGCACGAATGTTGGCCTTGGCTTGCGCAATTGCAAGATTGAAATCGGCAGGCGACAGGCGGAACAATACCTCGCCCGCGGCAAGGATCTGCCCGTCGCGCAAGCCGGGGTTCACATAATCGATCCGCCCACCAACCTCGGCAATCGCCTCAAACGTGCGTTCGGGCGCAACAATGCCAAAGCCGGTGATGGATGGCGTGACAGACATTGTTTGTGCCGTTATCACCCGCACGGCATTGGCGCGTTCTGCAATCTCAACACGTTCCGGCGGCTTGCTGCTGGAAATGACATAGCCCAGAATGCCAACGCCAATAGCGGCAAGTGGCAGGGTGATCAGGATCAGTTTGAACCCAGGTTTCATAGGGTGTTTCCTTCAGTTTTCATCAGCGCCAGTTGCAAGTCTAACAGCCGTTTGCCGTCCTGTTCCAAAAGTGCGGGTTTTCGTGTCACGATCACTCGCAAAACCAAACTCTGAATGACCCCGAAAACCAGCATCTCGGCATCTCCAATATCCATCCCGCTTCGCAATTGCCCAGCCTTGCCCGCAGCGGTCAACTTGCGGCGAAGGGCCTCACGGAATTCGCCCATCGCGGTATGAATGTGGTGGCGTGCTTCGGTAAAGCTGCTGCCAGGATCGCGGGCTACAATGATTTCCGGCAATGCCGGGGTTTTGGTGATAAGTTGTAGGTGGCCAAGAATAAGGCGCTTTAGGTTTGCTAGTGGCTGATCACCCGCTTGCGCGGCCAATGCGATGTTCTCGCGTATTTGGGTGCAGAGAATGTTGGTAATCTCGTGCCAGATATCTTCTTTCTTGGGAAAATGCTTGTAGACAGCCGGTTGCGTCAACCCAAGCCGCTTTGCGATCATTCCGGTGGTCACATTGCCCGGCCCAACCTCAAACGCTAAGTCAAGCGTTGCGCCTATGACCTCGCTCCTGCGGTTTTCCGAAGATTTACGTGTGCTCATGCAAAGACCTGCTGTTTGCCTATCGGAAGGTTATAGACCTATAACCTAGTTCAACGCCAGTGGATTTTTTGACGCGCTACTAGCCTTGTGCCCTTCTACCCTGAGTCGCGGGGCAACACATCAAAGCTACATTCACGCATTGATATGTATCAATGCGTGCTCCGCAATGCGGGATACCAATTAGGAATCGCAATCAGGCGCAACGAGGTTTCAATCGGAGAACATACTATGCTGCGCATTCTTGGCTTCGGTCTTTTGGCACTTGGCATAACGACGGCTGCTTTCGCCCAGAATAGTATGGGCAATGCGGATGTTACTGTGCCTTCGTTGACGGCGGATCACGCCAAGTTCAAAAAACTGCAAGGCCCGTTTGCGACGGCGTCTGACGTCACCGAAGCCTGCCTGACCTGCCATAACGAGGCGGGAAAGCAAGTCACGCAATCCATCCATTGGACGTGGGAAACCCACAACCCGACCACTGGCCAGACTTTGGGCAAAAAGACCGTTCTCAACTCCTTCTGCGGCAACCTTGCGACGAATGAAACGCGCTGTACCTCATGCCATGCGGGCTATGGCTGGACTGATACCAAGACTTTTGACTTCAAGGACGAGACAAAGATCGATTGCCTTGCCTGCCATGATACGACCGGCGAATATATCAAATGGCCCACCGACGCAGGCCACCCGCTTTATGCGCCCAAAACCCAGTCGACGCGGATGGAACCCTATGCCGAGGCGCTGGTCGTTAAAGAGCCCGACGGCAAATTCACCCATCTGCCGCCCGATCTGGCCAAGGTCGCGGCCAATGTGGGCCGTCCGGGGCGTGACAACTGCGGCAATTGCCACTTTTACGGCGGCGGCGGCGATAACGTCAAACATGGTGATCTGTCTACGGCACTTTTGAACCCTGCGCCGCATGTCGATGTGCATATGTCGCCCGAAGGGGCCAATATGGTTTGTGTCGATTGCCATGTTGGTGATGGCCACGAATGGCCCGGATCACGCTATCAAGGCACAGTGTTTGATACATCGCCAAAACGGGCAGGGATGCGCAATACTGATGTGCTAGCCTGCAATTCCTGCCACACTTCGGAACCCCACGCCAAACTGTCGCTGAAGGGCGCGAAGCTGAACGACCACACTGATCGCGTGGCCTGCCAAACCTGCCATATTCCTGAATTTGCCAAAGGCGGGGTGGCGACAAAGACGTGGTGGGATTGGTCTACCGCCGGCAAACTGAAAGACGGCAAACCCTATGCCGAGGAGGATGAGAAAGGCCGTCACACCTACCTAAGCATCAAGGGTGATTTTGAATGGGGCGAAGACGTGATCCCCGATTATGCCTTTTGGAATGGCCGGGTGGATTACACGCTGCTGGGCGACAAGATTGATCCGACGGGTATCGTCGGCATCAACCTGATTGGCGGCGGGGCGGACATTCCCGGCTCGGTCATCTTTCCGTTCAAGCGCATGCGCGGCAAACAAGCCTATGATGAGATCAACGAATACCTGATCCAAAGCAATGTCTATGGCCCCGAAGGCGACACAGCCTTGTGGAGCAATTACAATTGGGACAAGGCCTTGGCTGCTGGCATGGCGGGCACTGATGTGCCCTATTCCGGCAAATACGGTTTTGTGGAAACCGAAATGTGGTGGCCAACGACCCATATGGTCGCCCCCGCAAATGAGGCGCTGCAATGTGACAGTTGCCACGCCAAGGATGGTCGTCTGGCCAATGTGGCAGGCATTTATATTCCGGGGCGCGATAGGTTTGCGATGACGGACCGCGTCGGGCTTGTCTTGCTTGCGCTTACGCTGGCTGGGATCGCCCTGCACTTGGGCCTGCGCATCCTGACGCGTCGCAACAAAAAGGGGGATTGAGCCATGGCTGAGATGCAATATGTCACCATCTTTGCGCGGTTTGAACGGTTCTGGCATTGGATGCAGGCGCTGCTTGTTCTGATCTTGCTGTTCACCGGCGCGCGGTTGCATGGGTTGATAGAAACTCCCGCCTGGTCGGTTTCATTCATGCTGCATCTGGTTGCGGCGGGGTTGATCATTCTGCTGTGGGTATTTGCAATTTTCTGGCATTTTACCACGGGAGCTTGGACACACTACATCCCGACCCTTAACAACTTGATCCCGGTCATGCGCTACTATGCCTACGGAATTTTCAAGGGCGAGCCGCATCCGGCCAAGCCAACGCTACGCCGCAAGCACAATCCCTTGCAGGCGCTGAGCTATCTGGTTCTGAAACTGGTGATCAACCCGGCAATCTGGATCACTGGCATCTTGTATCTTACCGTCAATCTGACCGGGCTGAACGTGCAGTCTGTTGCTTGGGCGCATGTCATGGCGGCGTATGCGATGGCACTGTTTGTCGTGATCCACGTCTATATGGCGACCACCGGATCAACGCCCTTGGCCTATATAAAGGCGATGATTACCGGCAAAGAATGGGTTGTGGTTGAGAACCCGTCCAAATAATTGACAGGTGTCAACCCGGCGCCGGGTGGCTGTCGCTATTTTGACGTCAGCAGCTTGGACGAGCGAGGGAAAGAAGCTTTTCGTCTTGCGCGGCTGCGTTTCATCAGCGCCGTGAACCTGTTGTGGTTGCTCAGGCCCACCCGTTGGCGACACTTTAGGATCGTTTGTGTTTTGCAATGGCCGTACCATTCGATATTTTGTTTGTATCCATGCGTAGATCTGATAATTTGCATTGCAAATACCCATTCATTTGACGGATGATCGTGTGCGCCTCACCTCTTTCACCGACTACGGTCTTCGGATGCTCATGCGCATGGCGTGCGCACCTGCGCGGGCCCATTCTACCGCTGAAATGGCCGCAGAGTTTGGCCTTTCCCGCAATCATCTTAGCAAGATCATGCAGCGCCTCTCGCGCGGTGGTATTGTGGAAACGCGCCGCGGCGCTGGTGGCGGCGCGGTATTGGCGCGCCCGCCCAAGGATATTCGGCTTGGCGATGTGGTGCGACTGCTGGAAGAATATCAACCCCTCGTAGAATGCTTCCACCCTCAAACGAATTCCTGTGCGTTGGTTGGCAGTTGCCGACTGAAAGGGCGGTTGCGTGCGGCTGAAAAAGCATTTTTGGCCGACCTTGACCAGTCAACATTGGCCGATATTGCACTTCCAGCATTACCCACAGCCGCGTAATCCAAACCGCGCGATTCCCTATTTCTTGAAAGGACACTACATGACGACTTGGCTTCCGACCCTGATCACGAACACACCCGAAGAGGGCTATATGCTCGCCGTGAAATTGTCGCGGATGGCGATTAAACTGACACAGCCCGATGCAGATGCCCGCGAACGTATGCGGCCAGCTTACGCTGAGAACGCGGACGCACTGATTTCGGTCAGTCAGGTTGTGGCCACGCATTTTGCGACCATTGCAGCGGCCAATGACCATTGGAAAAGCCTATCGTAAAACGGCAACGCAAACCCTTTTTCAGACCGATTGTACGCCTAGTGACCGCGCAAGCCGAGCGTTGCCATAGCGGTCACAATTGGTTTTAGCGGTTTGATGGCGTGATCCTTTCTCAAGACTGAAAGAAAGCAACATGGGGCAATTCGTAGCGCTCTCGCCGCGACAACCTTAACCGTCAGAACTGCAATACAGCGACCCACTGCCCGTCAGTTGTTGGCCAGCATGCGATAAGAAGGGCAAGCTGCCATCGCGCAATTGAATCAAGATCTGGGCATCGACCTAAATACGGTAGCCATAGAGCGAAAGCGGGGAAATCGTTGTGGGTCGGCGGGCCGGGCGCAAGGCACCGCAATCAATCGTCCCGATTGAGGCAGAGCAAGCCCATTACCTTCGGGGGCGGATTAGCCGATGTCGCGGTATTGCCCCCCCGCAAGCTCATACAGCACAGTTTTGTCAAGAATCTGATTGGCGAGAATGCGCGGTGAACTGCTGCAAATATCTCTTAAGTATCCCTCGGAGTGTCAACAAATTGGTGGCGGACTTGGGTGACACCTCCAAGCATTGTCACTGACCTGAGCCCCAAGTCTCCTCCAGCTTTGCGCGGAGTCCCTAGGGTTAAATCTTTGGCGTTAGGCCGCCATCTTGTCCATCGCCTTTCTCTGCAAAAATTCCATCGGTGTCAGGTTGCCCAATGCTGAATGTGGTCTGCGCCAGTTGTAATCCTCCTGCCATTCTTCAAGCGTTTTGCGGGCATCGCGCAATGTGCCAAATA
>CBDTUV010000188.1:0-5972 GCA_965363575.1 uncultured Pseudorhodobacter sp.
ACTTTAACGACGCCCAGCGTCAGGCCACCAAAGACGCCGGCAAAATCGCTGGCCTTGAAGTGCTGCGCATTATCAACGAACCAACCGCGGCCGCACTGGCCTATGGTCTGGATAAGAAAGAGGCGCGCACCATCGCGGTTTATGACCTTGGTGGCGGTACCTTCGATATCACCATTCTGGAAATCGACGACGGTCTGTTTGAGGTGAAATCCACCAACGGCGACACCTTCCTTGGTGGTGAAGACTTTGACATGCGCATCGTGAACTACCTCGCTGAGGAGTTTAAGAAAGAGCATGGCGTTGACCTGACAAACGACAAAATGGCGCTTCAGCGTTTGAAAGAAGCGGCTGAAAAGGCGAAAATCGAACTGTCGTCCAGCCAGCAGACTGAAATCAACCAGCCGTTCATTTCGATGGGCGCAGGTGGCACGCCGTTGCACATGGTCATGAAGCTGACCCGCGCCAAGCTGGAGCAGCTGGTTGGCGACCTGATCAAAGCGTCGATCAAGCCGTGCCAAGCCGCGTTGAAAGATGCTGGCCTGTCCACATCTGACATCGACGAAGTGGTGCTGGTCGGTGGTATGACCCGCATGCCGCGTGTTATTGAAGAAGTGACCAAGTTCTTTGGCAAAGAGCCGCACAAGGGTGTGAACCCTGATGAGGTTGTGGCCCTTGGTGCCGCCATTCAGGCAGGCGTTTTGCAAGGCGACGTGAAAGACGTTGTGCTGCTGGACGTTACACCACTGTCCTTGGGCATCGAAACCCTTGGCGGCGTGTTCACCCGCCTGATCGACCGCAACACCACGATCCCGACCAAGAAATCTCAGGTCTTTTCGACTGCCGAAGATCACCAGAACGCCGTGACGATCCGCGTGTTCCAGGGTGAGCGTGAGATGGCTGCCGATAACAAAGTGCTTGGTCAGTTCAACCTCGAAGACATCCCGCCCGCACCACGCGGTATGCCGCAAATCGAAGTGACCTTTGACATTGACGCAAACGGTATCGTGTCCGTTGGCGCCAAAGACAAAGGCACTGGCAAAGCGCAGAACATCACCATCCAAGCCTCGGGCGGCCTGTCCGACGAGGATATCCAAAAGATGGTGAAAGACGCCGAGGAAAATGCCGAGGCCGACAAAGAGCGCCGCGCCTTGGTGGAAACCCGCAACCAGGCCGAAAGCCTGCTGCATTCCACCAAGAAATCGCTGGAAGAGCATGGCGACAAGGTGGACCCGTCCACTGTAGAAGCCATCGAACTTGCGATGCAGCCTTTGGAAGAAGCGCTGAAAGGCGACGAATCCAGCAAGATCAAAGGCGCGATGCAAAACCTGACCGAGGCCGCGATGAAGCTTGGCGAGGCGATCTATAAAGCCAGCCAAGAGGCCGAGGGCGGTGAAGAACCCGATGAGGCGCGGTCGGTTGACGATGATATCGTTGATGCCGACTTTGAAGATCTGGGCGATAAAAAGCGGAAGTAACACCGCAGGAACGACAGACGGGGCGGCCTTGCGTATCAGGCCGCCCCTCTGCCGTTCAAAAAGCAGAGGTTTGCCATGGCAAAACGTGACTATTACGAAGTGCTTGGGGCAGCGCGCGGCGCGTCAGCAGACGAGCTGAAGAAAGCCTATCGCACCAAGGCCAAAGAGCTGCACCCTGACCGCAATTCTGACAACCCCAAGGCCGAAGATCAGTTCAAAGAAGTGAACGAGGCCTATGAGGTGTTGAAGGATGGCGACAAAAAAGCCGCCTATGACCGCTATGGCCACGCCGCCTTTGAAGGTGGCATGGGCGGGTCGCGCGGCGGCCATGCCGGTGGTGGCAATGGCGATTTTGCCTCGGCCTTTTCCGATGTGTTCGAGGATCTGTTTGGCGACTTTATGGGTGGCCAACGTGGTGGCGGCGGCCGCAGCCGCGCGCAACGCGGGTCAGACCTGCGCTATAACCTGCGCGTCACGCTGGAAGAAGCTTTTTCCGGCATCCAAAAAACCATCAACGTGCCAGCCTCGGTGGCGTGTGAGCCGTGCCGTGGGTCGGGTGCCGAAGGCGGCGCCGAACCCGTGACCTGTCCAACCTGTTCGGGCATGGGTAAGGTGCGGGCGCAGCAGGGCTTTTTCACCGTAGAGCGCACTTGCCCAACCTGTAACGGCATGGGCCAAACGATCAAGAATCCGTGCAAGAAATGTGGCGGTGCAGGCCGTGTGGAACAAGAGCGCGCGCTGTCGGTCAACATTCCGGCGGGCGTTGAAACCGGCACACGCATCCGGCTGGCCAGCGAAGGCGAGGCGGGTCTGCGCGGTGGTCCATCGGGCGATTTGTACATCTTTATCGAGGTGCGCGAACACGCGATTTTCCAACGCGAAGGCGCGCATCTGTTTTGCCGCGTGCCCGTAACCATGGCGACCGCCGCCTTGGGTGGTGAGGTTGAGGTGCCGACGATCGATGGTGGCAAAAGCCGCGTGAAAGTGCCCGGCGGCAGCCAAACCGGCAAGCAAATGCGTTTGCGGTCCAAAGGTATGCCTGCCCTGCGCGGTGGCGGGATTGGCGATATGCTGATCGAATTGGCGGTGGAAACCCCCGTCAACCTGACCTCAAAGCAAAAGGACTTGCTGCGCGAGTTTGAAAAGATGTCGGAAGACAACAACCCCGAGGGTCGGACCTTCTTTTCCAAGGTGAAAACCTTTTGGGACGGGATGAAGGGGTGAAGCGGTTTTGCTTGAATCTGCGACAGATTGAAGAAAAACCAAGACATGCCAACCCTTGTTAAACGCTTCAAGGGGCTGCCAAGGCCGGGGGCATCGAACCCCCGGCCTTGGCCCTGACGGGTTTTGGGTCTGTCAGGCTTTGCCACCTGCAATGCCGGGTAGGTATTTTTTCCAAGATGAAGCTGCGAGGCGGTTTGATTAACGCTTCGTTTACCATGGCTGTGGCAGCGTGGCTGCATGAGCCAGAACAATGCCTTTCAAGAAGCCGCCCTACCGCTATTCGCGGAGATGGATGAGGCTGTGCCCGTCGCAGGCATGCCCGGCAAGCTGCCCTCCTATATCGCCGATCATCGCAAGCGATTGCGGGCGCGGTTTATGGAGGGTGGGGCCGCCGCGATGCCCGATTATGAGCTGTTGGAGCTGGTGCTGTTTCGCGCCATCCCTCGGCAGGATGTAAAGCCCCTCGCGCGGCGTTTGCTTGATACTTTTGGCGATTTCAATCGCGTGATCACCGCCGCGCCCGCCCGGCTGGTCACAGTGCAAGGGGTTGGTGATGCGGTAGTGCAAGAGCTGAAGATCGTCGAGGCTGCCGCCCAGCGAATGATGCGTGCGCGCGTGATGAACCGCCCGGTTTTGTCGTCTTGGGATGCATTGCTGGACTATTGCCATACCGCGATGGCGCATGGCGAAACGGAACAGTTTCGCATTCTGTTTTTGGACCGCAAGAATGTACTTATCGCCGATGAGCAGCAGGCACGCGGAACCGTGGACCATGTGCCGGTCTACCCGCGTGAGGTGGTCAAACGCGCGTTGGAATTGAATGCCAGCGCATTGATTTTGGTCCATAATCACCCATCCGGTGATCCAACACCGTCTGACGCCGATATCACCATGACCGGGCAAATTCAGGATGCAGCACAGGTGTTGGGCATCACCTTGCATGACCATCTGATCATCGGCAAAGAACGCGAGTTGAGTTTTCGGGCAGAGGGGTATTTGTAAAAATCACAGTTTTACCCAACGAAATCAAAGCCCCTTACGGTTCTGCGTCCCGCGCCGGGTGCGACCAAAGTTCAACTCTGCGGTTGATCTGGCGGCCTGTGGCGGTGGTGTCGCAAGCCATCGGCAAGGCCTCGCCAAACGCCTCGACCACAGGCATCTGTGCGGGCGTTAAATCGGGGGCAAGGGCGCGCAAGGCGCTGCGCACCGCTTCGGCCCGGCTTTTGGCCAAGGCAAAATTCACCGCCGCAACGCCTGTGCCATCGGAGAACCCGGCAAACATCAGGGTTTCCCCGTCAAACCGTCCGGCTGCAATTTGGCGGGCTAGGTCGGCAAGGTTATCGCGGGAATGGGCATCCAACTGGGCTGACCCATCCTGAAATCGAAATGTCAGTGACACGCGCTGTCCGCCAGTCATGGCCGCCGCAAGCCGCTGCAGATCAGCCAAGGGCACCTCGGCCCCAGCGTTTCGAATGGCGCCCAGCAACCGCTCACCATCCTCGGTCAATGGCGCCACACCCAAACGGCGGTCAACATAGCCTGCGGCGGCAACCGCGGCTTGGGCGCTGTCGGTGGCCAAATATTCCAGAAACTCACGGATCAGCAAGGGTTGGCGGTGCCGGGCGGTAGCCAAAAACAAAGGGGCCGTCAGCGGATAATCCTCGGCCTTTACCGTAAGCGGCGTGGCCCGCAGCGGAAAGCCGCAGGCATCGGTCAGCGGCAGCGCCCGCGCCGGCCCCTGCTCGGACTGCCCCGTCAGCGCAATCGCCCAAGGGTCGCGCGCCACCGCTGCTGCCAGCGCTTGCGCGGTTGCATGGCGCGGCCCGGCAACCATACGCCCCACACGGGCGGCAATGGCGGGGGTCAGCGCCGCGCCCTCGGTCAGCCCATGCACCACAATCGGCATATCGGGGCCACCAAAGGTTTGCCAATTCGTCACCGCCCCGGTCAAAGCGGCGGCCAAATCGGTGCTGCTGATCGCGGGAAACCGGTTTTCAACCGCCACAATCGGGATCAGCGCCTCCAACCCCACGGCGCGGCTTCGCAAACTCGGCGGTGCTTCAAATCCAATGGTCAGCGCGGCGTTGCGCGCCAAGACTGCGGCCACTGCGGCATCCGCGCTCATCGGTTCAAACTTGATCCGGGCAAGCGGCTGGCCTGACCCCGGCTCCAAAATCTCGGCCACATCGCCCGGAACATAGGTCAGGCCGCGGGCCGCAGCAAAGCTTGCAAACAAGCTGGGCAGCAACCGCCCCGCAGGTCCCGGCGGGCCCACAACCGTGATCTCCGCCATAGGGGCGGTCAAATCCGGACAGGCCGGACCATCGCAGATCACCCCTTCGGCATCGACCGTCAGCCCGCCATAGACCGTTTCGATCCGGTAAAATTCGCCGTCATAGCTGATCAATTGGCCGTTCAGCGCCAGCCCCCCATCACGGGCGGTCAGCGTGACATCCTGTGCCATCGCCTGCTGCGCAAGCCCCAGCTGCGCAAGAAAGAGTGCCGCGAAAATCGCAGCACTCCGGTTAATCAGCCGCATAAAACCCCGCGTGACGACTTCAGTTCGCTGCGGCTAGTTTCAGGTCAGGAAGCGGATTGTTCAACACCAGAACGTCACCAATCGCATCACAAGTTGGCGTCGCCATGGTTAAATCGGTCTTTACCACCGTGCCACCCTCGCTCAGCAGCACTTCGCCCAGCAATTCGCGGTCACAGGTCGCCGCCGTCACACTGGCCTCAATGGTCAGGGCAACCGGCGCGGTCAGGTCCATCGGATAGGTATAAACCTCGGCCAACATCGGCAGCGCAGCATCAGCGTCGCCCAATCGGGTCAGATAACCGCCCTTGATCGGTATATTTGGCAAGGCGCGTTGCGGGTTGGCAGCCGAGACATGGCCTTTGCTGCCATATTCCGCGCCATTCTCAAACGCATTGATCGCAAAAGCATCTTCGGCCATCCACTGCACCGCAAACCGGCGATAAAGCCCCAGATCTGGCAAGGCCTCGGCGGCCGTCAGCGACAGCCCATCAGAAAACAGCGCCGTCACCTCGCCCGCAGGGTCCATCCCCGGCAGGCTGGCAAACAACATACCGCTGGTCGAGGTGATCCCCGTCACAGCCAACCCGCCATGCCGCAACACCACCCGTTCAGACAGATTGCACGGTGCGATTAAGGTCAGGTCAAGCATGGCATGGTCGCTGGCAATCACGTCCAAGGTCGCAGGACACGCATCGACAGCATCGACAGCATCGACAGCATCGACAGCATCGACA
>CBDTUV010000189.1:0-5953 GCA_965363575.1 uncultured Pseudorhodobacter sp.
CGCTCATCCGACAAAGGCTGCGGCAAATGCACCAGCATTTCCTTTGGGCAAGCTTGCAGGAAATTCGCCCGCTCACTGGCCCAATCGTTCAAAATGGCCTTGGCCTTCAGACTGCCCGTCGCATCGGCATGGCGTTGGATCAGGCCTTTCAACTGCGCCTCCCAATGCGGATGGCTGACCGCACAGGTCACCAGGCTTTCCAGGTTCATGAACTCTTCGGCAACCCCGTCAGGGTCGTACAAATAGGCCATACCGCCCGTCATACCCGCGCCAAAGTTAGCCCCGATAGACCCCAAAATAACCGCCACACCGCCAGTCATATACTCACAGCCATTGGTGCCACAGCCCTCAATCACCACCGATGCGCCCGAATTTCGCACCGCAAACCGCTCACCTGCACGGCCATAGGCGAACAGATTGCCCGCCGTGGCCCCGTACAAAACCGTGTTGCCGATGATGGTGTTTTCCGACGCGTCCAGCGGGCTCGACATATGGGGCCGCACCACAATGGTCGCCCCTGACAGGCCTTTGCCGACATAGTCATTGGCATCGCCAAACACTTCCAGCTTAATGCCCCGCACCGCAAACGCGCCCAAGGATTGCCCGCAAGACCCCGACAGTTTCACCGTCAGGTGGTCCTCCTGCAAGGTGTTGCGCATCCCGAACCGTTTAACGATATGGCTGCTGGCGCGCGTCCCGATGGTCCGATGCGTGTTGCGCACGGCATAGGACAGCTGCATCTTTTCCCCATCTTCAAAAAAGCGCGCACCGTCGCGGATAATCTCGGCATCCAGCGTGTCCGGCACCGCATTGCGCGGCTTGCTGCGGTCATAGGTGATCCGGTTCGCGCCATCGACGGTGATCAACAGCGGGTTCAAATCCAGATCATCCAGATGCGCTGACCCACGGCTAACCTGCGACAGCAAATCCGCCCGCCCGATCACCTCATCCAGTGACCGCGCGCCAATGCTGGCCAAAATCTCCCGCACTTCTTGGGCATAGAATGTGATCAGGTTGACCACCTTATCCGCATTGCCCGTGAACTTTTTGCGCAAATCCTCGTTTTGGGTGCACACGCCTACCGGGCAGGTGTTGCTTTGGCACTGGCGCACCATGATGCAACCCATCGCGATAAGTGCTGCGGTGCCGATACCGTATTCCTCGGCCCCCAGCATTGCGGCCATCACAATATCGCGCCCGGTGCGAAGGCCCCCATCGGTGCGCAAGGTCACGCGTTCGCGCAGGTTGTTCATGCTCAGAACCTGATGCGCCTCGGTCAGGCCCATTTCCCACGGCAGGCCTGCGTATTTAATACTGGTCGCAGGCGACGCCCCGGTCCCGCCATTGTGGCCGGAAATCAAGATCACATCGGCCTTGGCCTTGGCCACCCCCGCCGCAATCGTCCCCACGCCCGAAGATGCCACCAGCTTTACCGTCACCTTGGCGCGCGGGTTGATCTGCTTCAGGTCATAGATCAGCTGCGCCAAATCTTCGATTGAATAGATATCATGGTGCGGCGGTGGCGAAATCAGCGTCACCCCCGGCGTCGAATGACGCAAGCGCGCGATCAATGCCGTGACCTTCATCCCCGGCAACTGCCCGCCTTCCCCCGGCTTGGCACCCTGCGCGACCTTGATCTCCAACTCCTCGCAAGCGTTCAGGTATTCAGCCGTCACGCCAAAGCGCCCGGATGCCACCTGCTTGATCTTTGCAGACGGGTTATCGCCATTCGCTTCGGGCAAGAAATGTGCGGGGTCTTCACCGCCCTCGCCTGAATCCGACTTCGCGCCAATCCGGTTCATCGCCACATTCAGCGTTTTATGCGCCTCGGGCGACAGCGCCCCAAGGCTCATCCCCGGCGTCACAAAACGCTTACGGATGCTGGTGATCGATTCAACTTCCTCAATCGGTACTGCCTTGCCAAGCGATTTGATATCCAGCAAGTCACGCAAATGGATCGGCGGATTGGCCCGCATCGCCGCAGAATACTGCTTCCAAAGGTCATAGCTTGCACGGTCACAAGCCGATTGCAGCATGTGCATCGTCTGCGCTTCCCACGCGTGCTTTTCGCCAGACCGCCGCGCTTTGTAAATGCCGCCAATCGGCAACACATCCACACCACCACGCCAACCTTTGCTATGCACTTCTTCCAGCTTGTGCTGAATGCCCGACACGCCAATCCCGGAAATCCGGCTTTGCATCCCCGGGAAGTATTCGGCAACCATCGCGCGGCTCAGCCCCACGGCTTCAAAGTTCAGGCCACCGCGATAGGATGACAAAACCGAAATCCCCATCTTGGACATGATCTTCAGCAAACCTGCGTCAATTGCATCGCGGTAGCGCTGGGTGGCATCGGTCAAATTGCCCTCCAGCAAACCGCGCGCGATGCGGTCACCAAGGCTGTCTTGCGCGAGGTACGCGTTCACCGTGGTCGCGCCACAGCCAATCAGCACGGCAAAGTAATGCGGGTCAATACATTCCGCCGACCGCAGGTTCACCGAACAAAACGTCCGCAACCCCTTGCGCGTCAACCAGCTGTGCACCGCACTTGTGGCCAAGATCATCGGCATCGCCACGCGGTCCGGCCCTTGGTGTTCATCGGTCAGCACCAGATGCCCAGCACCAGAACGCACGGCATCTTCGGCCTCGGCGCGAATAAGCTCCAACCCTTTGCGCAACGCATCGGGTTCGGCATCGCGCACAAAGGTACAGTCAATCACCGACACCGTATCGCCAAAATGCTCCATCATCGCGTGGAATTCAGTGTTGGCGACAAACGGGCTTTCCAGCACCAAAATCTCGGTCTGGCTGCTGTCTTCGTCCAGCACGTTTTTCAGGTTCCCAAACCGCGTTTTCAGGCTCATCACCCGGCTTTCGCGCAAGCTATCAATCGGCGGGTTGGTGACTTGGCTAAAGTTCTGCCGAAAGAAATGCGACAGCGGCCGGTAAAGGCTCGACAGCACAGCCGCCGGCGTATCATCGCCCATTGAGGCGATCATTTCCTTGCCATCCTCGGCCATGGGTGCCAGCACCTGCTCCAACTCTTCCAGCGAATAGCCCGCCGCGATCTGGCGTTTGCGCAGCTCGGCCCCGCTATATTGCGCATATTCCGGCAAGTCATTCAGCAGGATGCTCAGGTCCACAACCTTTTCGATCCAATCGCCAAAGGGTTGGGCCGCGGCCAGTTTGTTCTTCAACGGCGTGTCGTGGTACAGCTTGCCCTCGGCCATATCGACAGCAATCATCTGCCCCGGCCCCAAGGCGCCCTTTTCGCGGATCGTGGTTTCATCGACTGGCACCATGCCCGCCTCGGACCCCGCGATCAGCAAACCGTCGCCCGTCACGACATAGCGCATCGGGCGCAAACCGTTCCGGTCAAGCCCGCCACACACCCAGCGGCCATCGGTCATCGCAAGGGCGGCTGGCCCATCCCACGGCTCCATCACCGCGTTGCAATAGGCATACATATCGGCCCAGGCTTTGGGCATATCAGTCGTGGTTTTGCTCCACGCCTCGGGCACCAGCATAGTCTTGGTCATCGGCGCATTGCGCCCCGACCGCACCATCATTTCAAACACCGCATCCAGCGCGCCACTGTCCGACGCCCCCGCCGGAATGATCGGCTTAATATCCTCGGCCATGTCGCCAAAGTTGTTGGACGCCATCCTGATCTCATGGCTCCGCATCCAATTCACGTTGCCTTTCAAGGTGTTAATCTCACCATTATGGGCCAACATGCGGAACGGCTGCGCCAACCACCACTGCGGGAATGTGTTGGTCGAATAGCGTTGGTGGTAAATCGCAAAGGCGCTCTCAAACCGTTCATCCATCAGGTCGGGGTAGAACACCGCAACCTGTTCGGCCAACATCATGCCTTTGTAAATGATCGACCGGCACGACAGGCTGCACAAATACAAACCCGCAATCTGCGCCGCATTGGCCGCCTTTTCGATCCGACGGCGAATGATATACAACTCACGCTCAAACTGGTCTTGGTCAATGTCCTTGTCGCAGCGGATCAAAATCTGCTCAATCTCGGGCCGCGTCGCATTGGCCTTGTCGCCCAGCACAGTGGTTTCCACCGGCACATGCCGCCAGCCGTAAATATAATGCCCCATCCGCAGAACTTCGGTTTCCACGATGGTCCGGCAGCGTTCTTGCGCGCCAAAATCGGTGCGCGGCAAAAACACCTGCCCCACCGCGATCAGCTTGTTCAGATCAGGCTCATGCCCCGTGCGCCGCACTTGGTCATAGAAAAACTTGACCGGGATCTGCACATGGATGCCCGCACCATCGCCGGTTTTGCCGTCCGCATCCACAGCGCCGCGGTGCCACACGGCCTTCAGCGCGTTGATCCCGTTTTCCACCACCTTGCGGCTGGGTTTACCCGAAATCGCCACGACCAAACCCACGCCACACGACGCATGCTCATCCTGCGATTTATACAGGCTGTGCTGGTCCATATAGGCGCGCTTGGTTTCCTCGGCGGCGACCCATGCAGCATCATAAACGGGTGTGTTGGTCATTGGACAACTCCTGTGAAAGGATCGAAATTGAAAACGATAGGGGCGGTCATTCCGGCTCTGCCCCTGTTAAATCTGCCATCATCCGGGCGTAAACTTCATTCGGCGTCATCGTCCAAGGATAGGCCTCGGCCCGATCAAACGCATCGCGCCAGATGTTATACGTCTCGTCAAACAGCTCATGGTCCACATAGAACGGGTCGGCCTCCATAAACTCGACCTCCAGCGCATGGCTTTGCCAAAACGGCGCGTGTGAAATCGTGGGCGCATCGCCTTCCGGCGCTTTGATCATCACGCTGATCACGGGTTCGTCCGCCCCGTCCAGATCACCGGGCAAATCCACGCGACCAATCCAGATGACAACCGGGTCAAACTCATCACTCTCGCAGGTGTAAAACCCGCCCAGTTCCAGCTCACTTTCCATAAGCTGCATCCGTGACAAACCCGCTTAGCACCGCGTCACATTCAAACAGCGGCTGAGTGCTGAAAAACCCCGGCTCGCCCGGAAACACAAATTGCAACGGGCTGCCATCAATCGGCACAGGCCCGCTGCCATCATCCCATTCCGACGGCCCTGCGAAAAACAAGCGCCAGTCGCGATGCACATATTCCGTACCGCGCGATTGCCGCTGCGAGCCGTCCGACACCTCTTCGGAATATTCAAACGCGGTCTGCGACAAGGTCACACCGTCAATCTGCACCGTTTCCCCGGTCAGCCGGTCAAACCCGCGCACCCGGCTGCTCTCACCATTGTCGCGCGACAGGTTAAAGGCGAACGTGTCTAAACCGGTCAACAACTCGGTAAAGGATGCCGGGTCTTCGGCACCAGCATCCAGCGTTTGGCGGACCATCGGGGTCATCTCGATGCTTTCCACCCACTGTCCCTCACGGTCAGTCCGGCTGGCAAAGAACAACCCTTCTTGGTCAAAATCCGTCCGCCATTGGTCGCCCGGCACGTCTTGGGTGCATTTGTAATAGTTCGACACCCGGCAGGCCCGCGACTGCACCGTCAACCAGCCCGTACAGCCCGCAGGCGGCGTGAAAGACCCCGCACTCGCCGCGCCAACGCCAAGCCCACCCAATGGGCCAGCGCCCAAAGCGATCAGGGAAAAGATAAATATTTTCCTCACACTGCGTCCCTTTCGGATCATGTCAACATCGCTGACCCATGCAGAATTTCACATCTCAAAAACGTATGTACAGATGGCATACGCGTGGCATACGGATGGCATACGCCCCGTTTTGCCCTATTGCGCCGCCACCGCCGCACCCTGTGCGATATACTCCAGCATCGCATCCGCCGCCTCGCGCCCATCACGAATGGCCCAAACCACAAGGCTTGCGCCGCGCACAATATCGCCCACGGCATAGACACCGGGCAGGCTGGTCGCATGGGTTTTGAAATCGGCGCGGATCGTGCCCCAACGGGT
>CBDTUV010000190.1:0-5914 GCA_965363575.1 uncultured Pseudorhodobacter sp.
GTGAAAAGCCCCATTCTCCCCTTGCCCACCGCCCTTACCGCCGAAGATGAGGCGGCCCTAAGCGACCTTTATCGCCGTGGCACGCCCGACAACACGCTGCGGGCCTGGGAGCGTGACCTTGCCTATATCGCAGCGTGGAAGGCCGCGGTGTTTGAGCAACCGCTGCTTTGGCCCGAGGAGGCGCGGGTGGCGCTGCGGTTTGTCTTGGACCATGCGATTGACCTGACCGGCAAAGAGGGAACGTCTGCCCATGATGCCGCAGCGAGGTTAATAGACCTTGGGCTGCGCCGTACGCTGGCCTGCCCTGCCCCGGCCACGCTCGACCGAAAGATCGCAAGCTGGCGGGCGTTTCACCGGATGAAAAACCTGTCCAGCCCCTTTGCCGAACCCTTGGTGGCCCAAGCCCGGATCAAGGCGCGGCGGGCCAATGCCAAACCGCACCAACCCAAATCGCCCCGCCCGATCACCCGCGATGTGCTGGAAAAGCTGCTGGCGACCTGTGATGACAGCTTGCGCGGCCTGCGCGACCGGGCGATTTTGATGCTGGCGTTTGGCTCTGGTGGCAGGCGGCGCAGCGAGATTACCGCGCTTTATCGTGACGACATCAGCACCAAGGATTTTGCCGAAAAAGGCCTGCTCTGGGTGCGGCTGTTAGAAACCAAAACCACCAAGCGCGATGATGCCCCGCGCTTGCCGCTGAAAGGTCGGGCAGCGCGGGCGGTGATGGGGTGGATCATTAGCGCGGGTATCGCCAAAGGGCCGCTGTTTCGACCCATCTCCAAGGCTGATAACGCCCTGCCCCGCCGCTTGGCCCCCGATGCGATCCGGGTGATTTTGCGGCATCGTTTGGTGCTGGCAGGCCTGCCGGTGGATTATGCGACCCCGCACGGATTGCGCGCGGGGTTCTTGACACAGGCCGCCTTGGACGGCGCACCCTTGGCAGCGGCGATGAAGCTGTCGCTGCACCGATCAGCCATTCAGGCACAGAAATACTATGCCGATGTTGAGATTGAGGATAACCCCGCGACTGATCTTTTGGGGTAATCGCCCCCAACGAGGTTTCGCCGCGAAACCTAAGGGCGCTTGCCCAGCCAGCGTTCCAGCTCTTCCATCATCCGATCTGCAAGCTCTCGGTCCACATGCGGGCCGCGCAGACGGATTGAAAACCCATCCTCATGGCGCAGCATTTCCATGGTCACGCCATTGGCAAGCGGTTGCGGCTTGGTCGCGGGATAGGCGAATTTAGGCGCTTTGGGGCGGCCGCCGCGTTCGGGTTCCCGCTCCATCGATTCTGCCGCCGCTATAAAGGGTTCAACCAGCGCCCATTCTGACGCAGACCCCCTGCCCTGATCCTTGATCAAGGCCGCGCGAATATCGGACGCCATGCCTTGGCGCAAAGCATGGGCCAGCCGCAAACCGTTGCGTTCCGAAATCTCGGTCGGGTGTTTCAGCATATCGCCCAGCTCTTCATGGACCTGCGCAAAGCTGCGGATTTTGGAGCGTTTGGATTTGGAGGCCGCCGCAAAAATCTCATCAATCGCATGATCGGCAGAGCTGAAGGCCCCTTGATCGGCCGATACCACGGCGATGCGGCCACGCTCATAAGGTGAGAGTTGGGCGCGCAGCTCGTTCTCCTCGACCATGGCGGTATAGACGGCGCCCATCTGATCGGGTTCGCGCAAAATGGCCTTGGCGGTGGCAAAAGCCTCTCCCTCCTCTGCCTGCAACTCCGACAAAACGGTCATCCGCCGCCAGCCCGAAATCAGGCCATAGCGGCCATCGCCCAAGGCCGCGACCTCTATCGGGGCGCGCATGCCGTTGCTACGGATCGACGATTTCAGCTCGTCCAGCTCTTCGCGGTTCACCACCATGCGGTCACGGATCAGATGCGACATGTCTATCGCGGCCAAGGGCAGGTCCAAAAGCACCCTGCCCTCCTCCATCGCTTGCCGCCAAGCGCCGGCATCTTTGCCATCCTTGGCCAAGGCAATGCGGGTTTCAGTATCCAGCGGCGTGGCCGCGCGCGCGGCATCACCGGCGACCTGGGTGATGGGCGCTGAGGACAGGCCCATCCGGTCCGGGGTAGGTTTCGCGGCGAAACCTGCCTCCATCTCGGCCAAGGCGCTGGCGTCGGGGGCTTCTAGCTTTTTGCGTTTAGCCATCTGCATTTTCCTTTTCTGCCTGAACGTCGCGCCACCAAGCGCCGATCAAAAGCTGTTTGAATTCGGCATAGGTGCGATCAAACGCCTCTCGCCCGCGCAAATAGGTGTCGCGGTTAAAGTCGCGGTAATCAGCCTCATATATGCCATTTACTTGTTCACCCGCCTGCCCCACCAGTGCGGTGAATTCCTGACGGTACGGTGTCATGAAATCACCGAAATAGGCTTGGATCACATTGGCCAAGTCTGTTTGCTGGGCGGCATCAAAACGGGTGATGATGGCGCGGACAACGTCCCATTCAAACTTTACCTCAGACAGGCCCAAGGCGCGGCGCTGCGCGTTTTCGCCTTCTTCGATGCTGGCAAAGGTGGAGTAGAGCATATCGAAAAACCGGCCTGTTGAATCAAACTCAAGAAAGGACGCGCCGAGTGGCACCAGCAGAATATCGGCCGCAGCCAGTGAATTAATCGTCAAATAACCGAGCGCGGGGGGCGTATCGAGAAAGACGATGTCATATTCATCTAGGATGCCTTCGTTGGTCAGGAAGTTTCCCAGCGCATCCCAAAGCGACCAAGACCGCAGGCCCATGCGCCAGACGGGTATCTGAAATTCGGCCCAATAGAGGTTGAGTTGCGCGCCGATCAGGTCAACATTCGGCCAATGGGTTTTCTGGATGAGGTTTCGCGGCGAAACCGTCAGCGCCTCAGTCAAGGTTTCATCGAGGGGGAGGGGGGGCAGATCGCTGGCCTCTCGGATCCGGTTTTCGGCTTGGACGGCGAGGGCGTAATCCTTGGCGATGAGGGGGAAAACCGTTTTCCACTCATCCTCAACCTGGCCGCCGAGGATCGAGGTCATCGAGGCCTGGCTGTCGAGATCAATCACCAGCACCTTGTAGCCATCAAGGGCCGAGGCCATGGCGAGGTGGGCGCAGGTGGTGGTCTTGCCCGACCCGCCCTTAAAGTTTGCCACAGCGCAGATTTTTGCGGGCTGACCTTTGGGGCGGTAGGGCTTGTATTCTTTGGCCGCCGACCCTTCGGATGCGAAATGGGCGCGTAAGGTAAGCACCTCTTCCAGCGTGAACCATTTGGCGCCTGCCGTGCCTTCACCTTGCGGCAGGTTTTCATTGGCCTTGAGGACACGGCGCAGATGGGCAGGGGCCACTGGGATCAGATACTTGGTAATCTCCCATATTGAGAATTGGCGCAGGCGTTTTTTGCCATCTGGCGCATAGCCGCGTTTTGCCAGATCATCCCGGCCACGGGCGCAAAAAGCGGCGGCTTTGGCGAATCGGGTTGTATCAACCGAAGGGCCGAGTTTTTCGGCAGCCTTTGCCGGATCGAGGTTTTGATAGGCGTTGAGAGAGATTTCTGGTTTCTTGCTCATGTCTCATACTTTCTGGTCATGTGCGGCTTTTTGGCTTCTATGCGGGAAACTATCGCACATCCATTGAAAGGTGGGAACTGGGTAAAACCACCTGTGGCAAAAAGGTGCAGGGAGGTTTCGCCGCGAAACCTAAGCGGCTCTTTAATCCATAATGACTGCTAAAAGGGCATCAACAAAGGTATGAATCTCTTTCAGAGTTTTAAGAACTTTGGGTCTGGAAAGGTAATTGTTTTCATACTGTTATCTATGTTTGAGTACCCGTAAACAGGCCGAACGGTACCAATATACGGGGCCATAGGTACCCGTTTGCGGGACCAAGGGAACCCGTATCCGTGATGAGGGGAACCCGTGTTCGGGGGGCCGAAAAGGGCTAAAATACCCCTGTTTGCCCCAAATTTTCGTGTGAAACCGTCTGAGGCGCCGCCGATTCGCGTGCAGTTTGATACTGGGGTTAAGGTATAGCGCGGTCAGGGACCCGTCTACGGGATGGGGGAAGGGTGGGCCGGTTTGCGCCAAAGGTGCCAAGAGGGGACTTGCCTTTGGGTGCCTAATGGATAATGGTTTTCGGTAAGATTCGAAAAAGCCAGATTCAACTGGCCAAGGTTAGGCAGAGCGGCCGACCAAATGAACGGGCAAGGGCAGATGCAGACACAGGCGCTGAAAGGCTCGCTGCGGCGGGCCGAGGTTAAAAAGAATGTCGCGGCCATTCATGTCAGTGGCAAGCTGACCCTGTTGCAGCGCAAGCTGTCAAATGTGTTGCTGCTGAACGCCTATGACACGCTGATCAGCCAGACTAAGCACCAGATTGACGCGCGGACCCTTTGTTTGATGATCGGGTACAATTCCAACGATATGGAGACGCTGCGGGTGGCGTTGCGCGGTTTGGCCGAGACGGTGGCCGAATGGGATATGTTGGATGAGAAAGGCAAGCAGGAGTGGGGCGTGTCGTCCCTGCTGTCCTATGCCAAGCTGAAATCGGGGGTGTGCGAATATGCCTATTCGCCGGCGCTGGCGGAAAAGCTGCATGACCCCAAGGTGTTTGCGCTGATCAATCTGAACATTCAAAAGCGGTTCACCTCGGGGCATGGGCTTGCGCTTTATGAAAACTGTTACCGCTTTGTGCGGACGGGCAGCACGGGCTGGTGGCCGATTGAGGTGTTTCGCCGCTTGATGGGGGTGGAGGACAGCACCTATTACGAAAGCTTCAAACATCTGAATGCCAAGATCATCAAGCCGGCGGTTGAGGAAGTGAACCGCACATCGAATATTGAGATTAGCCCAGAGTTTCAAAAGCAGGGCAGGGCGGTGACGGAACTGCGGTTCTTGATCCGCGAGAACAAGCAACTGGCGATGTTTGATATTGATGATGGCGATGCGGTGCGGGCGAGTGAGACGTATAAGCGGCTGATCGGCCTTGGCGTGTCGGACCGTTTGGCGCGGCAATGGATACAGGAACACGGCGAAGAGGCGGTGACAGAAAAGCTGACCTTTGTCAGTGGGCAGAAGAATGTGAAAAGCCCGGTGGGGTATTTGCGCGCAGCGTTGGAGGGTGGGTTTGAAGTGGCCGGTCCTGCGCCTGAGGTGCCGCCCTCGGCTGAGGCGCTGGAAGCCGCGCGCAAACGGGCCGAAGATCAGGCCCGCAAGGACGGGGCGGAGGCCGCACGCTTTGCCGCGCGCGATGAGCGCAAGCGCCGGTTTGTGGTGGTGGAGGCGGCGGTAATGCTGCGAAACCCAACGCAGCGCGATGCCGATAAGCGGTTGTTCATGGGGCGTTTGACCAATGATCTGGACCGTGAGGATTTTCGGCGCAATGGTTGGGCAAGCGCGCTGAACGCATCAGCCATCTTTGCATTTTGGGAAGAGATGACGCCGGGGTTGTTCGAAGCGCAGGCCTGAGGCCGCGATAGGCGGTGGCTTGCCGATGGCGCGGCGTTTTTGGGGGTTTAAGGAACCGATGGCTGCCGACCGCGGTTATGATATGCGATCACAGGGGTAAGAGGCGGGTCTGCTATCGCATAACAAAGCGGTTTGGTGGACTGTGCTGGTAATGCCAAACTGGGAATCGAGGCTTGGGCGTAAAGGGCCAGAGCGGACAAGCCAGATCCGATAAGAATGGCGCATTGATCTTGAAAGGATCCTGCATGAAACGGTTGTTGAATTCTACGGCGGCGCTGTCGGTTGCGTTGATGAACGTCCATCCTTGGCCAGTGATGGCGCAAACCTTGACGGATGTGGGCACGGTTATTGCGGCGGATGGCACGGTACTGTGCGAGCCTGCGGCCGATGTTGTCTGCGACCCGCTGAATGAGGATTTGATCGCAGAGGCCGCGAAAATCCAAGCAGCGATGGACGAGGCTGCGGCTGTTGCGGC
>CBDTUV010000191.1:0-5901 GCA_965363575.1 uncultured Pseudorhodobacter sp.
ATCCCCCGCCCCGAAATTCTGCGCCGCGATGGGCAGCAAAGCTCCGGTCATCCCCAGCACCGGCAGCAGCATAATCTGCTCGACCCGCAAAGCGATGCCATAAGCCGCGACCGCAGGCCCGCCAAATCCTTTCAGGTAATACTGGATCACAAAGCCGGTCATAAACATCACCGCGATCGACAGGCTGGTGGGCAGCATCTGCCGTAAAACCACGCCGTAGGTGGCCCAATCCGGCGTAAATTCGGCCCAGCTTAGGTTTTGCATGATCTTGCGGCCAAACAGCTGATAGAGAATATAAGCCATCACCCCGGTCTGGCTGACCACGGTAGAGGCCGCGATCCCGTTAAACCCCATGCCCGGCACCACCCCCGGCACGCCATAGATAAACAACGGGTTCAGCCCGACATTGGCAAAGAACGCCACCACAAGCGCGCGCTGCATCGACTTGGTATCCCCCCGCGCTTGCAGCACCCCATTGCCCGCATAGGCCAACAAAAACCCCGGCAGTGCCATGATCAGCCACATGAAATAAGCGGTCCCCGCGTCACGATACTCCCCCGGCTCGGACACAACCGAGATCAGCGCAGGCCCAAGCCAAACAGCGATCAGCATCAACGCGGCCGTTAACAGCGCACCCAAACCCATACCTTGCACGGCCAGCTTGCGGGCATGTGCCTCGTCCTTGGCACCCTTGGCCTTGCCCACCAACGCGCCCATCGCGGCGCCAAGACCAAAGCCAACGGCCATGTTTATGAAAAACGCCTGAAAGCCAACCGCCAACCCGGCCTGCGCTTGGGTAGAGATTTGGCCCGCGAAATACACGTCCACCACATTATAGAGCGTGGAAAACAGCATCCCCACGGCCGCCGGCAGCGCCAACGCACGAAAATGTTCGCCAATGGAGCCTTGGGTCAAGTCGCGGTCAATCATGGGGCCACCAGCCATCGCTGTCTCACTTTTCGAAACCGTTGTGCTGCAAGTCTAACGTATCTAGGCCAAAACGCGGCGATAGCGAAGGGAAGACACGATCGACAGGCCAATTACCCCTGCGCCAAGCAGGCCAGTGACGACTTCGGGAATATGGACCACGGTTTGCGCGAACATGATCACGGACAAGACCAGAACCGACCAAAACGCGCCATTCTCGAGGTATCGAAACTGCGTCAGCGTTTGCCGTTCGACCAACATGATGGTCATGGACCGCACATACATCGCGCCAATCCCCAGCCCGATGGCGATCAAAAACAGGTTTTGGGTCAAGGCAAAGGCACCGATGACACCATCAAAACTAAAGGACGCATCCAAGACCTCTAGATACAAAAACGCACCCAGCCCACCTTTGACTGCAATATCCGTGGCCTGGTCGCTTTCATCAAGCAGATGACCAATCACCTCCACCCCCAGAAAGGTGAGCAGGCCCGACAGGCCGGCCAGCAGATAGACACCCAACTTGGCGTCAGGCAGCAACTGCGAAAAACCAAGGAGAATGGCCAGAACCACCGCGACCTCTAACCCACGCACGCTAGCAAAACGCGCCATTTGGCGCTCCGCCCAAGCGATCCAATGCACCTCTTTGCCCTCATCAAAAAAGTAGGTCAGGGCGACCATCATCAAAAACGCACCGCCAAAGGCTGCGATGCCGATATGTGCCTCACCAATGATGCGGGCGTATTCATCGGGGTGCGTTGCGGCGAGATGAATGGCCTGCCACGGGCCAATGCCTGCGGCTATAACGACGATAAGCAACGGGAACACGATCCGCATTCCAAAGACCGCGATAAGGATGCCCCATGTCAAAAATCGGCGCTGCCATTCGGGCGTCATATGTTGCAGCTTGTTTGCATTGACGATGGCATTGTCAAAGGACAGTGAGATTTCAAGCACGGCCAAAACGGTGCCGATCAGCAGAAACTCAAAGCCGCCACCGATATGGCCGGAAAACGACCAACCAAGGCAAAACGCCAAGATCAAGCCTGCAAGGGTGACGCCAATGGCCCAGCGAAAATAGGCAAGTGTCGCGGCCATTGGGCGCTCCTTTGGTTTGGTCACCGCTTGTCTATCCGAAAGCCCGGATCAAGCCCAGCGTCAAAACCTAGCGGATCGGCGCATTGGGGGTCGGCAACAAGGCAATGCGGCCGCTATCGGCCAAGACAGACACGTTTCTTCCTTCGATTACCACGGCGGTCAAGGGGCCGCCATAGGCGGCGGAACTGTCGATATTGGCGCGGTTGCCATAGTTTACCGCGGCAGCAAGGGCTGTATGGCCATGCACCAAAAAGCCGGGGAAATCACCACGAAAGCCCAAAAACGGATCGCGGATCCAACACAGATCATCCTCGGTCTGATCCTCAAGTGCTACACCGGGGCGCAAGCCTGCATGGGCAAACACCACCTCACCACGGGTGAACAAGGTTGGACGGCTGGTCAGAAAGGCGCGGTGATGGGCGGGGACCGCTGCAACCGCCTCGGTGTGAACAGGTGCCAAGGGGCGGTCGCTGGCATTGACAACACCGTAAGAGGCCAAGGTGGTGCCGCCACCGATGCGGGGGTGAAGATAGGAAAATTCATCGCGCAGGCCGGGGTCTTGGGCGATGGGATTGTCCAAAAACAAAGTAAACATGCGGTCATGATTGCCTTTGAGGACAACCCAGTTTTCGCCTGCCGCAATACCGTGTGCGAGGTAGTCTATGACCCCCCGGCTGTCGGGGCCGCGGTCGCACAGATCACCAATATGGACGATGGGGGCGTCTGTATCACCGCAAGCGGCCTTGTCAGCCAAGATGCGAGCATGGGCTGCGCGCAACAGGTCGAGATGGCCATGAATGTCACCTATCGCATAGCTTCGCATTGTATTCCCGTCTTGGATTGATAAGGCCGAGGGGGCGCCGCCCACGTCGCGCGTTGGGCGTGAACCACTGGCGCCACGATGTGCGACCCCCCGGATGTATTTGAACCAAGATGACAACGGCATGGCTATATCACGTCGAATTCCAAAGGTTTGACCTGTTGGAACATGCCTGTACCTTCCAAGAGGGTAACGACTTTGGGGTCAATCGCTTGGTCGAGGTACAAAATCGCTATCGCCTCTTGCCCGGCACCAGAACGGCCCAAGGTAAAGTTGGCGATATTGACGCCGTTTTTGCCCATTGTCATACCCAAAAGGCCGATGATACCCGGCACATCTTCGTTGGTGGTGTACAGCATATGCTGGCCAACTTCGGCGTCGATGTTAATACCTTTGATCTGGATAAAGCGCGGTTTTCCATCACTAAAACAGGTGCCTGCGATGGAACGTTCGCGTTTGTCGGTCACCACGGTCAGCTTGATAAACGCATCAAATGCGCCCGATTTTTCCTGACGGGTGGTGGCGATCTGAATGCCGCGTTCTTTGGCGACAACCGGGGCGGACACCATGTTCACATCAGGATTGGTCGCTTTCATGATGCCTGCAATCGCGGCGCAGTTCAGGGCGGCGAGGTTCATATCCGCAACATGGCCGTCATAAAGGACGTTGATGGCTTTGATCGGTTCATCCGTCATTTGGCCGACGAAAGCACCCAGATGTTCGGCAAGCTTGACCCATGGGCCCATCACAGCAGCCTCCTCAGCCGTGACCGAAGGCATGTTCAGCGCGTTCTGCACCGCACCAGTCAGCAGGTAATCCGACATTTGTTCAGCCACTTGCAGAGCCACATTTTCTTGTGCCTCGGACGTGGAGGCCCCTAGATGTGGGGTGCAAACGACGTTGGGCAGGTTAAAGAGCGGGCTCTCGGTAGCAGGTTCTACAGCAAAAACGTCGAAGGCAGCACCTGCGACATGACCCGACTTCAGCGCCTCGGCCAAGGCCGCCTCATCCACCAGACCGCCACGGGCGCAGTTGATGATCCGCACGCCTTTTTTGGTTTTAGCAAGGTTGGCTGCATCCAGAATATTGCGGGTTTTATCAGTTAACGGTACGTGGAGCGTGATAAAATCGGCGCGGGCCAGCAACTCGTCCAGTTCAACCTTGGTGACGCCCATCGACTTGGCACGCTCTTCGGACAAGAAGGGATCATAGGCGACCACCTTCATATGCAGGCCCAAAGCGCGGTCACAGACGATGCCGCCGATGTTGCCGGCGCCGATCACGCCCAAGGTTTTATTGAACAATTCCACGCCCATGAAGCGCGATTTTTCCCATTTGCCAGCGTGGGTTGAGGCGTTTGCCTCGGGCAATTGGCGGGCCACGGCAAACATCATCGCAATCGCATGTTCGGCTGTGGTGATCGAGTTGCCGAACGGCGTGTTCATCACGATCACGCCCTTTTTCGACGCGGCGGGGATGTCGACGTTATCAACGCCAATCCCTGCCCGCGCGATGACTTTCAGGCGGTCTGTGGCCTCTAACAGCTTGGCCGTGACCTTGGTGGCCGAGCGGATGGCGAGCCCGTCATAGTTGCCGATAATCTCGGCCAGCTTTTCCTTATCTTTGCCCAGCTTGGGCATGAAATCCACTTCGATCCCGCGATCGCGGAAGATCTGGACGGCGGTTTCAGAGAGTTCGTCGGATACGAGAACTTTGGGGGCCATTTGGCACGCTCCTTCAAGAATGGGTGTGGGCAAAACGTATGTTTTGCGTATTTTTTCCGTATGCCATTTTGGCAGCGGCAAAATTTTAGAGGGCGGCGATTTCGGATTGGAACGCCCAATCAAGCCACGGCATCAAGGCTGCGACATCCGAGGTTTCAACAGTTGAGCCGCACCAGATCCGCAGGCCCGCAGGCGCATCGCGGTAGGCACCGATATCCAGCGCCACGCCTTCCTTTTCCAACCGCTTGGCGACGGCCTTGGCGAAGGCCTCACCATCCACAATCCGCGCATCGACGAATTTGAGGCAGACGCTGGTGGTCGAGGCAGTCGCCGGATCAACCGCGAGATTTTCGATCCAATCATGGGACGCCACGAAATCGGCCACTGCCTTTGCATTAGCATCGGCCCGCGCGATCAGGCCTTTCAGCCCGCCAACAGTTTGCGCCCATTTCAGCGAGACCAGATAATCCTCAACCGCCAGCATCGAAGGGGTGTTGATGGTTTCACCCTTGAAAATGCCTTCGATCAGCTTGCCTTTGGAGGTCATGCGGAAAATTTTCGGCAAGGGCCATGCGGGGGTGTAGGTTTCCAAACGCTCCACCGCGCGGGGCGACAGAACGATCACGCCATGCGCGCCTTCACCGCCCAGCACTTTTTGCCAAGAGAATGTCACCACATCCAGCTTGTCCCACGGCAGGTCCATCGCAAAGGCGGCGGATGTTGCGTCACAAATGGTCAGGCCTGCGCGGTTTGCCGGGATCGCATCGCCATTGGGCAAACGCACGCCCGATGTTGTGCCATTCCAAGTGAACACCACGTCTTTGTCAAAATCGACTTCTGCGAAATCCACAATCTGACCATAAGGGGCGACCCGCACCACGGCGTCCAGTTTCAACTGCTTGACCACATCGGTCACCCAACCTTCACCAAAGCTTTCCCACGCCAGCATTTCAACGCCGCGCGCGCCCAGCAAGGACCACATCGCCATTTCAACAGCGCCCGTATCAGAACCGGGAACTATGCCCACGCGGTAGCCCGCTGGCAGGCCCAAAATCTCGGTTGTCAGGGCAATCGCTTGCGATAGTTTGGATTTGCCCACGGCGGCACGGTGCGAACGGCCCAAAGGCGCGTCTGCCAGCATATCAAGGGAATAATTGGGGATTTTGGCGCAAGGGCCGGAAGAGAACCGGGGATTCGCAGGCCGAAGGGCCGGGGTCGTGACTGTCATGTGGTATCCTCACAGATAAATGCCCTTCGTTGGGGAAGGGTGTCCCACCGCCGCATCTACGCCGCTCCTTGGGCTGGCACAAGCGCGAAAATTGTCGTAAAGCG
>CBDTUV010000192.1:0-5837 GCA_965363575.1 uncultured Pseudorhodobacter sp.
TTGCCCTTGACGCTGGTGGCACCTGTGCTGGGGGTGCTGTTGAACCTGCCGGGCGATGGGTATGTTTGGCTGGTGGTATCGCTTGGCGTGGGCACGCCGGCGCTGTCGGTGATTGGGGCATTTGGGGCGGCGCTGACGGTGGGGCTGAAACGCGGGGGGCTTTTGTTGTCGCTGTTGGTCTTGCCGCTGTATGTGCCAACGCTTATTTTTGGGGCCGAAGTGGTGAAGCGCGGGGCCGAAGGAATGGCCACGGGCACACCGCTGGCCTTGCTGGCAGGCATCACGGCGGGGGCGGCGGCATTGTTGCCCTTTGCATCGGCTGCGGCAATCCGTATCAATCTGCGGTGAAGAAGATGTGTTACAGCTTGTGGCCGAAACAAGGAAAGTCTAGCTAATCACCATGTCACTTTGGGAATATTCAAATCCGCAAAAGTTTATGCAACTGTCGCGCTGGGCCTTGCCTTGGGTGGCGGGGGCGTCCGTGTTGTGCCTTGTTGGCGGTCTGATCTGGGGGTTTTTCGGAACGCCCGATGATTATAAACAAGGGTCCACGGTCAAGATCATTTACCTGCATGTGCCCGCTGCGATGATGGCGATCAATGCATGGGTGATGATGCTGGTTGCGTCATTGGTGTGGCTGATCCGGCGACACCATGTATCGGCCTTGGCGGCCAAGGCGGCGGCCCCGGTGGGGTTGACCTTTACGCTGATCGCGCTGGCGACAGGGGCGCTGTGGGGCCAGCCGATGTGGGGAACATGGTGGGCCTGGGACCCGCGATTGACCAGCTTTTTGATCCTCGCGCTGTTTTATCTGGGCTATATTGCCTTGTGGCAAGCGGTGGATGACCCCGATACGGCCGCCGACTTGACGGGTGTTTTGTGCATTGTGGGGTCGGTTTTTGCGCTGCTGTCCCGCTATGCGGTGAATTTTTGGAACCAAGGGCTGCACCAAGGCGCGTCGCTGTCTTTGGATAAAGAGGAAAACGTGGCAGATGTGTTTTGGTTTCCGCTGCTGGTGTGCATTGCGGGGTTTGTGCTGATGTTTGTGGCCCTTGTGCTGCTGCGCACGCGCACGGAAATTCGGTTGCGGCGGATGAATGCGCTGTTGGCGCGGGAGCGGATGGGATGATGCCAGAGCTTGGAAAATATGCGGATGCGGTGCTGGGGTCCTATGCGGTATCCATCGCGTTGATCGTGATTGTGGCGGGTTGGAGCCTGTGGCGCGCCGCCAAAGTGCGCCGTGCCTTGGCGGTTGTTGAAGCGCGGGCGGGGGCATCAAAGCATGGCTAAGGTATTGATGTTTCTGCCGCCTGTGCTGTTTGCGGGTTTGGCCGCCTTGTTCATTGTGGGCATGAACCGCGAAGATCCGGACAATTTGCCGTCGGCGCTGTCGGGCAAAGCGGCACCTTTGGTGCAGCTGACACCGTTGGGCGATGGGCCGATGTTTGACGATGCCGATTTGCGGGTACCGGGCGTAAAGCTGGTGAATTTCTTTGCCAGCTGGTGCGCGCCTTGCCGGGTTGAACACCCGATATTAGAGCAGTTGGCCGCCGAAGGGATCACCATCTACGGCGTGAACTATAAAGACAGGGCTGAGGACGCGCTGGGGTTTTTGGCAGAGCTTGGCAACCCTTATACTGCGATTGGGCAGGACCAAGGGCGCATGGCCTTGGATTGGGGTGTGTACGGCGTGCCTGAAACCTATGTGATCAATGGAGAGGGCGCGATCGTGCTGCGCTTTGCCGGGCCGATTACGGCGCAAGAGTTGGAGCGGCGTATTCGCCCAGCCATTGCCGAGGCGTCCAAAGAATAGGCGCGCAGCCCCGCTAGAGCAGGGTTTGAATTGCGACAATCATGACAAGGCCAAACATCGCAGGCACCCAAGGCAGGGGCTGCAAATGCGGCTGGCGTGGTTTGGCGCGCTGCAATTGTTTATCTATCTCGCTTTGAGAGTTCAGTTTCGGAAACTGCATTGGGCGCCTCTTTGCTGTGTGACCTCTACAACATCGGTGAGATTGCTTAATAAACCGATAATTTCCAATTACTTAAAAGGGGTGAGGGGTCCAGTTTGGGGCGGCCCATCCTGTTAAAACGCAACAAGCGCCCCGGTTTGGGGCGCTTGCGCTGTTTTCAGGTCGGAAATAGAGTTTACGAGGCTTTTGCCAAGTCGCGCAGCACGTAATGCAGCACGCCGCCATGTTCGACATATTCCTTTTCAATCGCCGTATCGATCCGGCACTTGATCTGGATGGTTTTGGTTTTGCCATCGGCATAGGTGATGTGGCATGGCACGTCGGACAGCGGCTTTAGATCGCCAGCCAGTCCTTCGATGCTGATCACCTCATCCCCGGTCAGACCCAGCGATTTGCGGGTATCGCCAGCCGTAAATTCGAACGGGATCACGCCCATACCAACGAGGTTGGAGCGGTGGATGCGTTCAAACGATTCAGCGATCACCGCCTTGACGCCCAACAGGGCTGTGCCCTTGGCCGCCCAGTCACGGCTGGACCCCGCGCCGTATTCAATGCCGCCAAAGATGACCAGCGGTGTGCCTGCGTCTTGATAAGCCATTGCAGCGTCAAAGATCGAGGTTTGCTTGCCATCCGGGCCATTGGTGTAGCCGCCTTCAACACCGTCCAGCATTTCGTTCTTGATGCGGATATTGGCGAAGGTGCCGCGCATCATCACCTCATGGTTGCCACGGCGTGAGCCGTAGGAGTTGAAGTCTTTGGGTGCTACCTGACGGTCCACAAGATATTTACCGGCAGGTGAAGTGTCTTTGAATGAACCCGCGGGCGAGATGTGGTCGGTCGTGATCATATCTCCCAAAAGGGCCAAGACGCGCGCGCCTTTGATATCCGAAATCACGCCCGGCGTTTTGGCCATGCCGCGGAAATAGGGCGGGTTCTGGATATAGGTTGAGGATGCGGGCCAGTCATAGGTTTCCGAATCCGGAGTTTTGACGCCCTGCCACTTTTCATCGCCTTTGAACACATCGGCGTATTTTTTCAAAAAGGCCGCGCGGGTGACAGTGCTTTCCACCAGCTCTGCGATTTCGGCGTTCGTGGGCCAGATGTCTTTAAGATAGACGGGGTTGCCATCCTGATCATCGCCAAGGCTGGCGGTGGTAATGTCGATATTCATGTCACCGATCAACGAATAGGCAACAACCAGCGGCGGCGAGGCCAGATAGTTGGCGCGTACGTCCGGGCTGATCCGACCTTCAAAGTTGCGGTTGCCCGACAGGATCGAAGTGGCGATCAGGTCATAATCGTTGATAGCCTTGGAAATAGCGGGGTCCAGCGGGCCGGAGTTACCGATACAGGTCGTGCAGCCATAGCCGACGAGGTTGAAGCCGATCGCATCAAGATCTTTTTGCAGATCAGCGGCTTCCAGATATTCGGTGACAACCTGAGAGCCGGGAGCGAGCGATGTTTTCACCCAAGGCTTGCGGGTCAGCCCCTTTTCACGCGCCTTGCGTGCCACCAAACCCGCCCCGATCATCACATAGGGGTTGGAGGTGTTGGTGCAAGAGGTGATGGACGCGATGACAATAGAGCCATCATGCAACTGGTAATTGCCGCCGTCTTTGGTCTTCACATAGCCGCGCTTGTGATCGCCTTTGTCACCGGGGATGTCACAAGGGGCGGGTGGGCCGCCTTCGTCTTCCCAGCGGATTTTTTGCTTTGTGTTGGCTGATTTTTCGCTGCGCTGCCCGGTTACATAGGCACCAAACGTTTCGGCGGCCACGTCCAGCGCCACGAAGTCTTGCGGACGCTTTGGGCCGGAAATAGCAGGTACTACTGTTCCCATATCCAGCTCTAGCGTGCTGGTATAGATCGGCGCATAATCGGCGTCACGCCACATGCCGTTGGCTTTTGCATAGGCCTCGACCAGCGCGATGCGATCCTCATCCCGGCCCGTGTTGCGCAGGTAGCGGATGGTTTCATTGTCGATCGGGAAGAAGCCACAGGTCGCACCGTATTCGGGCGCCATGTTGGCGATGGTCGCACGGTCGGCCAATGGCAAGCGGTCCAGACCGTCACCGTAGAATTCGACAAACTTGCTGACGACGCCATGTTTGCGCAGCATTTGAACGACTTTCAGCACGAGGTCGGTGGCGGTGGTGCCTTCGACCATGGTGCCTGTCAGTCTAAAGCCGACAACTTCGGGGATCAGCATGGATACGGGCTGACCCAGCATCGCGGCCTCCGCCTCAATCCCGCCGACGCCCCAGCCCAGAACGGCCAAACCGTTGACCATTGTGGTGTGGCTGTCGGTGCCAACCAGCGTGTCTGGATAGGCCACGTCTTGCCCGTGCTGGTCCTTGTCGGTCCAGACGGTTTGGGACAGATATTCAAGGTTCACCTGATGGCAAATGCCGGTACCGGGTGGAACCACGCGGAAATTGTTAAAGGCGTTTTGACCCCATTTGAGGAAGGTGTAACGCTCCATATTCCGTTCATATTCGCGGTCCACGTTCATCTGGAACGCCCGCGGATTGCCGAATTCATCAATCATAACCGAGTGGTCGATGACAAGGTCGACAGGAGCTAGTGGGTTGATTTGCTGGGCGTTTCCGCCAAGCCCGATGATGCCGTCACGCATGGCGGCAAGGTCGACCACGGCAGGCACGCCGGTAAAGTCTTGCATCAACACGCGGGCAGGGCGGTAGGCGATTTCGCGCGGGTTGCGGCCACCATTGGTAGCCCACTGAGCAAAGGCGCGGATGTCATCCACCGAGACGGTCTTGCCATCTTCAAAGCGGAGCATGTTTTCCAAAACCACCTTGAGGGCTGCTGGCAGGCGCGTGAAATCGCCTAGCCCTGCCTCTTGTGCGGCGGGAATAGAATAATATGAAACGGTCGATCCGCCCGCTTTAAGGGTGCGGCGGGTTTTGGTGCTGTCATGTCCGACGGTTACGGTCATGTCTAACCTCCTAGCTGGGGCGTGAATGTCGTGATCTTCCCTTGGGTAATGCCCGTTCTTGGTCGATATGACAAGGGAGACACTGCTTTGTATGCAATTGTATGCCGAAAATCTAGTCCCAATTTATGCGGTATTACGGATAAGCGATGCGATAGTGATACGGTCTGGATTTGTAACGCTGGCTCGCAAAACCTTGATTGGTCCAATGGGTCGGTTGGGGTTAGACAGGGTCGAACACGGGGAACAGGATAGATCTTATGACAAAGGCTTTTACAGCCATTTGCGCGGCATTGCTTGCCTTGGCTGGCCAAACCCAAGCGCAGACCACTGACGGGGTTGTGGTAGAGCTGTTTACCTCGCAAGGCTGTTCCTCTTGCCCGCCCGCCGATGCGCTGTTGGGTAAGTTGAGTGCGGACCCGCGCTTGATCGCCTTGTCCTTGCACGTGGATTATTGGGATTATCTGGGGTGGAAAGACAAATTCGCCAACCCAAAGTTCACCGCGCGGCAAAAAGACTATGCCCATCATGCGCGTGACAAAATGGTCTATACGCCGCAGATGGTTGTGATGGGCGGACAGAGGATGGTCGGCAGCAAGGCGGGCGAGGTGCAGGCCGCCATTGGGGCTGCATTGGCTACCGTGCGGCCGACCCAACTGGTTTTGATCCGCAAGGGCGATGTTTTATCGATCAGTGCGGCACCTGTTGCAGGGGCAAAAGGGCCAATGCGGGTGCAGTTGGTGCGGTTCAACCCGGCGGAAAACGTGGTGATTGAGCGCGGCGAGAATGCGGGTAAAACCGTGACCTACCACAATGTCGTGACATCTTGGCAGGTGCTTGGCAAATGGGACGGTGCCACGCCGTTGACGATGGAAGCACCTGTGACGGGGTCGGCACCTTTGGCGGTTATC
>CBDTUV010000193.1:0-5761 GCA_965363575.1 uncultured Pseudorhodobacter sp.
ATGATTGCGCGGCAGGCCAAATTCCTGTGCCAGATCAGCGGTCGAATAGCCGCGGTCGGGCGTGCTGGCCATCCGCTTCAGCATCCGTAATCCATAATCGGTAAAAGAGGCCAGGCGCACATTAGAGTCCATTTTTTGAATGGGCATTTACAATACCAATTATCAGGTTTACGTTTTGATGCAATGTGAATATTGCAGGACGCGGCAATGGCCGACACGCGGACCACCCAACCACCTATACCCTCCGCCCGTCCGGACATGACGCGGGCGATCATGGATCATACCGGCCTTACACCTGCAATGCTGGTCACGCTCGTCCACCAGTTTTATGACAAAGTTCGGGCTGATCCGGTATTGGAGCCAATTTTTGCCGAGCACATCATCGATTGGCCTTCACATCTGGAACGGATGGTATCGTTTTGGTCTTCAGTCGCGTTGATGACAGGGGCGTATCACGGCGCGCCAATGTCGGCTCATGCGCAATTGCCGATCACTTGGGCGCATTTTGACCGCTGGCAGGCCCTTTTTCGCAGCACCGCGCATGCGGTGTGCCCCCCCACAGCAGCCGCACATCTGATCGAGCGTGCAGAGAGGATCGCGCGATCCTTGCATATGGCTGTCGAAACTCACGCCCAAATTTGGGAGAGCTACCATGACCGAGACCGCCCCCGTCCTAGACCCCGCCGTTTTAGACCCGTCCACCCTGACCCGCTATATTGAGACGCGCTATCACGCTCGTCTTCGCGAAAAACTGCCGCAGCTTGCGCAGATGGCCGAGCGGGTGGAATCTGTACATTTCGGCGATGAAAACGTACCCGACGGCCTGTCGGATATGTTGACGCGTATATTGGGCGAGATGGAGGTCCACATGAAAAAGGAAGAGCTGATTTTGTTTCCGGCCATTCGCAAAGGCGGGATGCCGGGTATTGAAAACCCCATCGCCGTGATGCGCGCCGACCATGACGACCACGCCGCCGGGGTGGCTGAGATACGCCGTTTGACCGGCGGGCCTACGCTGCCCAAAGGGGCATGCGGCACATGGACGGCGCTTTACACGGGGCTAACTGAATTTCTGACCGATTTTGACGAGCATATGCGATTGGAAAATGAGGTGCTGTTCCCACAGTTTGAACCGCAAAATGGCGCGTGACATGACGGAGCCAAACCCTCCCGGCAGCTATGCCTCGCCGCCCTGCCTTGCCGGTGAAATCGCGCCCGATTACTTTGACCCGCTGGCGGTGGACCCGCAGCAAGCCCGCGATATCGCCCGTTGGCGCAGTGCCGAACGGGCGCGGCTGCGGGCCGAGCGACAGGGGCTGAGCGTTGAGGCGCGCGCCCGGATTAGCGCAGCCCTTGGGGGGCATCTACGCGACCTGTTGGCGGCGCAGTTTGGTGATCTGCGGGGCAAGGTGTTTTCGGGCTATTGGCCGATCAAAGGTGAGCCTGATCTGCGCGCCGTGATGGCCGATCTGCATGCGGCAGGCGTTACGGTTTGCCTGCCGCTGGTCGAACAAAAGGCCTCGCCGTTGGTGTTCCGCCACTGGACGCCAGAAACGCAGATGGTGCGCGGCGATTGGAATATTCCGGTGCCCCCACCCGAGGCTGCCATTTGCACGCCAGAAATAGCGCTGGCGCCGCTGGTCGGCTGGGATGGCAATGGCTATCGGCTGGGCTATGGCGGCGGCTATTTTGACCGCACCTTGGGCGCCCTTGCGCCGCGCCCGTTCACCATTGGCATCGGGTTTCAATCGGCCCGTTTAGCGACAATTTATCCGCAACCCCATGATATCATTCTGACCGCAATTCTAACTGAAACCGGCGTTCAATTTCCGACACCCGCACCAACCGAGGCATTATGACCACGACATCCCAACAAATGCGCGCATGGCGCGGCCCTGCAATTCTAACCTATGGTTTTCGCCCGTTTTTCCTTGGCGCGGCGATTTGGGCACTGCTTGCAATGGTGCTTTGGGTGCCAATGTTGGCGGGAAACCTCGCGCTGCCAACCGCGTTTGACCCGGTATCTTGGCACGCGCATGAGTTTTTGTTTGGCTATGTCTCGGCGGTGGTTGGCGGTTTTTTGTTAACGGCGGTGCCGAATTGGTCGGGGCGACTTCCAGTTGTCGGTTGGCCTTTGGCGGGGTTGGTCGGGCTGTGGCTGTTGGGCCGTGTTGCGGTGGCGTTTTCGGCAGGCTGGCCGCCTTTGGCGATTGCCGTGCTGGACTTGGCCGCGATGGTCGCACTGTGGGCCTATCTTGCGCGGGAAATCATCTTGGGGCGCAATTGGAAGAACCTGGTGGTGCTGGTCATTCTGTCGGTTCTGATCCTTGGCAATGCAGTGTTTCACTGGGAGGCCGCGCATGGGGCCTATGCCGCCGCAGGCGTTGGGCTGCGGATCGGGCTAGGCGCGGGCATTATGTTGATCACGCTGATCGGCGGGCGGATTGTGCCGTCCTTTACCCGCAACTGGCTGGTTAAGGCGGGGCTGCCTGCACGACCCGCGCCGATGGGGAGGGGTGATAAACTGGCGGTGGTGGTGACCGTATTGGCGATTGGGATGTGGGTTTTTGCCCCTACCCTGCAAGTCACAGGCATGCTGCTAATTTTATGTGCGGCGGCACAAACGGCCCGCCTGTGGCGATGGCGCGGCTGGCACGCAAGGCGCGAGCCGCTGGTCTGGATCTTACATCTGGCCTATGTATTTATCCCGCTGGGGGCGTTGGCGATAGGCCTGTCGGCCTTGTGGCCTGATGCCTTTGGCGGTATCGCAGCCCAGCATCTGTGGATGGCGGGCGCAATCGGCACAATGACCGTGGCCGTAATGACGCGGGCAACTCTAGGCCACACAGGCCAAGCGCTGACCGCGGGCTTTGGCACGGTGCTGATCTATGTTGCGATTATCGGTGCGGTCTTGGCGCGGTTTTTCGCAGGGGTATTCCCAGAGCATGCTATCGGCCTATTTGACATGGCCGGCGCGCTCTGGTGCCTGTGCTTTTTGGTCTTTACCGCAACCTATGGCCCGCTTTTGCTGCGCCCCCGGCCCAAAGGCTAAGCTATGGGGTGGCTAGAATATATCCTGTCTGCCGCTGCGTTTTTGGCCACGCATTCGATACCGTTGCGGCCAAAGGTGCGCCAACCGATTGAAGCACGCATCGGTTCGCGGTTTTTTCTAACCCTGTATTCGGCGCTGTCTATTGCCGCTTTGGCATGGCTGATCGTCGCCGCCGGTCGCGCCCCTTTTGTTGAGGTTTGGGCATGGGAGCCGTGGCAATTACTGGTGCCACAAATCGGCATGGCGCTGGTGTGCTTGATCGCCGCCCTGTCGCTGGGCAGGCCGAACCCGTTTTCGTTCGGGGGTACGAATAATGAGGCGTTTGACCCCGCAAACCCCGGCATTGTCGGCTGGATGCGTCACCCTTTGCTGGTTGCAATGGCGATTTGGGCGGGGGCGCATGTGGTGCCGAATGGCGATCTTGCCCATGCGTTGATGTTCGGCGCATTCGCCCTGTTTGCGCTGTTGGGTACCCAAATGATTGATCGCCGCCAAAAACGCAATATGGCGGCCGATTGGCTAACGCTAAAGGCCGAAACCACCCGTTGGCCCAGACTCCATATTACGACCAATGGGCTGGTGCGCGCAGTACTTGCTGCCCTGACATATGGGCTGTTGGTATGGGCACATCCGCTGTTTTTTGGCGTTTATCCCTTTGGGTAGAGCGTCATTCTGACCTATAATGCGATGCCCCATGTGACTGTGTCATTGCCGTGGCTAACCCCGCTTGTTCGTTGTCAGATGCAGCAGCCATCGAGACGCTGAACATCCCGCCCGTCTATGATCTGGAGGGCATTGAAGCGTGCCCTGCCCTCGGCCAAGTGGCAGATGGGCGGGCCCTTCAGTTTCTTTACCTTCGTAGATTTCAGCGGCTTACTGGCCCCCGGTCATGACCTGCCAAACGTCGTTTTGCTAAACGACAGGCGCATCACCCGCCCATGCCGCTTGCAAAAGCGCCCGGATATCAGGGGCCGTGACAGGGTGCGGGTTGGGATAGGGTTTTGACGTGGCCAGCATGGTGGCATGATCAAGGTCGGTTTCCCTGAGGCCCAGATCGCGCAGCGCCCGTGGCGAGCCCAGCGATTTTGCAAATGCATAAAGTGCCAGACCCGCGTTATTGCCGCCCAGCAACGCGCAAATCGGGGTTAGCAAGGCGGCTGCACTGCGCGCATTGTAAGCAATGGCATGGGGCAAGATAATGGCGTGTGTGTCGGCATGTGGCAGATCAAAACTTCCGCCCAAAGTATGGCAAAGTTTGTGATGCAGGCCCATGCCCACCTGCCCCAACACTGTCCCGCAAGCCCAGGCACCGCGCAACGTGCCCTCACGCGCGCGGAGGTTTTTAGGGTTTGCCAAGACCTGCGGCAGGCCTGTCACAAATGCCGTCAGCCCCTGTACCGCCAGGGCGTCAGAACCCGCGTTCCGGTTGGCTGCGTAAAGCGCTTCGGCTGCATGCGCCATTGCGTTCAGTCCGGACGTGACTGTCAGTGCGACCGGCAATGTTACCACAAGTTCCGCATCATAAAGAATAACCTCCGGCAACACCTTCGGGTCGCTAAGCGTGGTTTTGACGCCGCCTTCGGTTTGGCCAAGGATCGGGGTGGCCTCGCTGCCTGCATAGGTGGTCGGTATGACGATTTGCGGCAGGTCCGTCCGGTAAGCGAGTGCCTTGCTTAAGCCGGTTGTTGACCCGCCTCCGATCGCGATCAGGCAATCAGCGGCACAGGTTTCCAGATAGTCCAGTGCTTCAAGCGTCACCGCGACGGGGGTATGCATCTGCGCTTTGTAAAACGTCCCTACGGCGGTTGTGCCCAACGCGGCAGCGATTTCCTTCGCGACGTCGGATCGTCCGGGCATGGACAAGATCAGAGCACGGGCGGCACCAAGCCGCGCCACCTCGGACGCAATGGTCAGACGGATACCCGCACCGAATTGAACGCGGACAGCGGTTGCATCAGACGCGGGTTTTTGGGCTGACGTCACGTAATAATCCTCTGGCTTGGGGGCTTGTTTTGTTCAGACATCTTGACCGTCATCGTCCCGTATATAGGCCCGCACAAACGGATGCGGCTGCGCCTTGGATCATATGACAGCATACGGTTGTGTTAAGTTCAAAGCACCCGCCGATGTGATCTGCAAGATCCCGTGATCACGCCTTGGTGTTGGCGGCACAGCTTGCTGAAGCGCGCGCGCCCAGACCATACAACATTCTAAAACGTTTTGAAATCAAAAGAATATATGTTGCGTATCAACCTTTTGGTCATCGCCACGCTTGCAAGCGCCAGCGCTGCTGCCGCACAAGCAACCCTTTCCATCCCCCTCAAAATCGGGACAACGGACAGTGTCTTGTCGCAAACCTATGCCTGCGGCGACGCAAAGGCTTTTGCCGTTCAATATGTGAATGCGGGTGCAAACGCGCTTGCAATTTTGCCGATTGACGGGGAAGAGCGTCTCTTCGTCAATGTGGTTTCGGCATCGGGCGCAAAATATGTGTCAGGTGCGTATGTGTGGTGGACCAAAGGCGATACCGCGACGCTGGAAAACGAAATGACGCAAGGCAGCCTTCAGGAGTGTAAGTCGCAGGATGCCGCGCCGTAAACGTAAGATAATGGTTGTACAGTATCACGAAACACGGCCCGGTTATGGAACCTCTCTGCAGCGAAAAAACCGGGCCGAACGCCGAACAGCCTCGTGCGAGGCCCCAAAACC
>CBDTUV010000194.1:0-5698 GCA_965363575.1 uncultured Pseudorhodobacter sp.
ATGAGATGATCGCCGAAGGCCGCAAGCTGGCCAAAATAGCGCCAAATATCGCGGTGAAAGTGCCGCTGACCTGGGACGGGTTGAAAACTTGCAAAGTGCTGTCGGGCGAAGGCCATATGGTTAACGTAACCTTGTGTTTCTCGGCCAATCAAGCGTTGCTTGCTGCCAAAGCCGGGGCGACCTTTATCAGCCCGTTTATTGGCCGATTGGATGATATCAACCTGGATGGCTTGGACCTAATTGCCGATATTCGGACGATTTATGACAATTATGGATTTGAAACCCAGATTCTGGCCGCGTCGATCCGCACAGCCAATCATGTGGCGCAATGCGCGATGATCGGCGCCGATGTGATGACAGCACCGCCCAGCGTTATCAAAGGCTTGGCAAGCCATGTCCTGACCGACAAAGGCCTTGACCAGTTCATGAAGGATTGGGCGAAAACCGGTCAGAAAATCATCTAATCGCGGCGTTATGCTTTGGGACCGGGGGCGGTTGCCTCCGGCCCTTGGTCATGGGCATGGCACATTTGCCCCAATCGGGTGGCCAAATCGCCATTCGCCCAAGAAAATTGAGGAAATGGCGCGCCAGCCCTGATATACAACTGCAAAACACGTAGGGCAGTAGAATGATTGAACAGGACTTGCGGGACCGCCTGATTGCGGCACCAGAAAGCATTTTAGAAGACCAAGATGTCATGCGCGCACTGATTGCGGCGAATGAACGGGCGATGGGATCCAATATTGTTGATTTGCGCGGCATCGCGATGGAGCGGTTGGAAACGCGGTTGGACCGGCTGGAAGATACGCACCGGTCCGTGATTGCGGCGGCCTATGAGAACCTGGCCGGCACCAACCAAGTTCATCGCGCGATTTTGCAAATGCTGGACCCGCTGACATTTGAGGAATTCTTGCAAAGCCTTGGCACGGACGTAATGCAAACCCTACGTGTGGATTGCGTGCGCTTGGTGCTGGAGTCGGTGCAAAATGCCGATGACCCGGCGCTGCGCAAGCTGGGCGAGGTGCTGTATGTGGCCGAACCCGGTTTCGTTGCCGATTACATCGCAGGCGGGCGGAATGTGTCGTTGCGGCCTGTAACCTTGCGCCAAGTGGTTCCGGCGTCGGACGCGCTTTATGGTGAGCGCGCCGGGTGGATCAGGTCTGAAGCGCTGATGCGGTTGGATTTTGGCAAAGGGCGGTTGCCGGGAATGCTGGTGATGGGGGCCGAAGATCCGCATCAATTTAAGCCAACGCAAGGCACGGATTTGCTGGCGTTTTTCGCCGGGGTGTTTGAGCGGACAATGCGCCGCTGGTTGTCATGAGCCTTGCCATATCGCCTGCCGCACGTTCGGCCATGGCGGCATGGTTGGACCATCTGCGCGCGCTGGACGGGGCGGCGGACAACACGCTTAAGGCTTATGCAACTGATCTTTCAGGGTATTTGGCTTTTTTGGCGCAGCATCGGGGTGGGACCGAAGGGCTGCGGGGGCTGATCGCCTTGCCGCAAACCGATATGCGGGCCTGGATGGCGCATGAGCGCGGGCGCGGGGTTGGGGCGCGGTCGATGGCGCGGGCTTTGTCAGCGGTAAAGGGGTTTACGGCGTGGCTGGCGGACCGTGAAGGCGTAGATGCGACAGCAAGCCTGTCGACCCGCGCGCCAAAATTTCGGCGTAAATTGCCACGGCCCATTGCCGAAGCGTCCGCGATGGATGTGCTGGACACCATTGGCGACGACGCCCGCGAGGACTGGGTCGCCGCGCGCGATACCGCCGTGGTTACGTTGCTCTATGGTTGCGGTTTGCGGATTTCCGAGGCGTTGGGTTTGACGGGGGCTGCGTACCCTTTGGCAGATGTTTTGCGCATCACGGGTAAGGGGGGCAAGGAGCGGTTGGTTCCAGTGTTGCCTGCGACCAAGGAGGCTGTGGCGCGGTATGTTGGCCTTTGTCCTTATGATATTTCATCCAAAGGCCCGCTTTTTTACGGCGCTCGCGGGGCGGCGTTGAACCCCCGACTAATTTCGGCAGCGATGGAGCGGGTGCGCGCGCGGTTGGGGTTGCCCGCCACGGCCACGCCCCACGCCTTGCGCCATTCCTTTGCGACCCATCTTTTGACGGCGGGTGGCGACCTGCGAGCAATCCAAGACCTGCTGGGACATGCATCACTTTCCACCACCCAAGCCTATACGGCGGTTGATACTGCCCGGCTGATGGACGTATACGCAAAAGCGCATCCTCGTGCGTGACCGCGCGCGCAATCGGACAAAACAGCAGTAGAGCACCGCATGACATTGAAACTAAAGGCCCTTTTGGTTCACCTTTTCACCGCGACAGGGGCAGTTCTTGCGATGCTGGCCATGCTGGCTGCGGTTGATGAAAACTGGAGCCTGATGTTTTGGTGGTTGGTGATCGCCTTGGTCGTTGACGGTATCGATGGGCCTTTGGCGCGGCGTTATGATGTGAAAACCAACTTTCCGACCTATGACGGGGTGCTGTTGGACCTGATCATCGACTATCTGACCTATGTGTTCATCCCTGCCTTTGCGCTGTTCAGGTCGGGCCTGCTGCCGGATTGGACGGGGTGGATTATCATCATCGGCATCACCTATGGGTCGGTGATATATTTTGCCGATACACGCATGAAAACCAAGGATAATTCCTTTTCCGGCTTTCCAGCCTGTTGGAATATGTTTGTGCTGGTGATGTTTGCGCTGCAACCGGGATATTGGACGATCTTGTTCTTTGTCGTGGCGCTGACCGTGGCGATGTTCTTGCCACTAAAGTTCATCCATCCAACCCGGACCGTACGTTGGAATTGGATATCCTTGCCGATGGCGCTGGCCTGGACGTTTTTCGCGGGCTGGGCAACGTGGGTCGATTTCCATCCGCAAAGCTGGGCGCATTGGGGGCTGATCGTCACCTCGTTTTACTTGTGTTTTGCGGGGATTGCGCAGCAGATCATACCCGAACGCAAATTTCGGTAGACGGCGCTAAATCAGCAGGCCGCCTGCTCCTTCCAGTTTTAGCAACGCAATTTTGGTTTCCACGCCGCCGGGCGCCGAAAAACCACCAAGGCTGGTTGCCCCCAGCACACGGTGGCACGGTATCAAAATAGGAATCGGGTTGGCCCCGCAGGCCTGACCAATGGCTTGTGCCGGGCGGCCCAGGGTCTTGGCAAGATCGCCATAGGTTCGGGTTTCGCCGTATGGAATTGCGAACATCGCGCGGCGCATTTGGTCTTGGAACCCGGTGCCGAAATCCAGCGGCAGGTCAAACGCAGTGCGTTCACCTGCGAAATATTCACCCAATTGGCGGCACGCCTCTCGCAGCAAAGGTGTCGGGTCGGATTTGCGCGCAGCCCAGTCAATTCGGGTGATAACACCGTCTTCTTCGACCACCGCAAAAGGGCCGTGGGGGGAATGAAAGACAGCTTGGGGCATCACAGAACTTTCCGGATAGGACGCCTTGACCCTATGCAAGACGTGCGGAAAGGGAAACCCGTTGTCCTAGCGAAAAGTATGGTTAGGTGACGAACGAGCGGCTAGACTTGCCCAAAAAGGGCGCGCCATGATCACAGAAGTTGAAGATTTCTTTGCCAAGGGCTGTGGCCGCTGCGCCCGATTTGACACCCCGGCGTGTTCGGCCCGAAAATGGGCTGATGGGTTGGTCCAACTACGGATGCTTTGCCAAGGCGCAGGGCTAGAAGAAAAGGTGAAATGGGGGCATCCTTGTTACATCCATGCGGGGCGCAATATTGCGATTATAGGGGCGTTTGTGGATGACTTCAGGCTGACATTCTTTGATGCCGCATTGCTGGACGACACCGAAGGATTGCTAGAACTGGCCGGACCAAACAGCCCAACCCCCAGCGTGATGCGGTTTAGGGACGTGGCACAGGTTGCCACGAGAAGCACTGCGATCACGGCCTATCTGACGCAAGCGATAGGCTTTGCAAAAGCTGGAGTAAAACCACCCAAGGTGGAGCGCGACCAAGCCTTGCCAGACGTCTTGATCGCGGCGCTGGACGCCGACCCCGAACTAGCGGAAGCGTTTTTTGCGCTGACACCGGGGCGGCAGCGCAGCTATGTCATCGCGCTGTCATCGGCCAAGAAGGTAGAAACGCAGATCGCGCGGATTGCCAAGTTTCGCGCCCCTATCCTTAAGGGTAAGGGCGCGATGGAACGGTAAGGCCAGCTTTGGCCCGGTACTGCGTTAACCCAGTGCAGCGTTGCAACGCGCGCAGGTGCACGGGTTGGAATGCGTGCCGACATCGGGCAAAATCTGCCAGCAGCGCACACATTTTTTGCCCGGTGCCATTTCAAACACCACGGCCACGCCCGGAACCTCGGGCAAGCGGAACGCCTCGGCCGGGGCCGGATCAGCGGTCAGTTGCACGGCGGATGTGATGCTAAGCTCGGCAAAGTTCACCGATTTCATCGCGGCCAGCAAAGCTGCATCTTCAATATGGACCACGGGTGCTGCCTCTAGGCTGGCCCCAATCACTTTGGCGCTGCGCTGCACCTCTAATGCCGCGATGGTCGCGCGGCGGGCAGCGCGCAGGCCAACCCATTTCGCGGCCAAGGCAGGGTTCAGCCAATCCGCTGGCGTTTCTGGCATGTCCTGCAAATGGACCGAACTGTCCGCGCCGGGGAAGCGCGACAGCCAGACATCCTCCATCGTAAAGACCAAAATAGGGGCAAGCCATGTGGTCAGGCGGTGGAACAGCAGGTCAAGCACGGTGCGGGCGGCACGGCGGCGCAGGCTGTCCACAGGGTCGCAATAAAGGGCATCTTTGCGCACGTCAAAGAACACTGCCGACAGATCGGTCGTAGCGAACGTGAACAGCTTTTGGAACACCCCTTGGAAATCAAACGCCGCGTAACCTTTGCGCACCTCGATATCCAGTTCAGCTAAACGGTGCAGCACCCATTGCTCCAGCTCTGGCATATCCTTGCGCTCCACGCGTTCCGCATCGGAAAACCCGGCAAGGTTGCCCAGCATAAAGCGCATGGTGTTGCGCAGGCGGCGATAGCTGTCTGCGGTGCCTTTCAGGATCTCTTTGCCGATGCGCTGGTCCACAGTGTAGTCAGCTTGGGCCACCCACAGGCGAAGGATATCCGCGCCGTATTCTTTGATGATTGCCTCAGGCACCACAGTGTTGCCAATGGATTTGGACATTTTCATGCCCTTTTCATCCAGCGTAAAGCCGTGGGTCACCACGTTGCGGTACGGCGCGCGGCCAAGGGTACCACAAGCCTGCAACAGCGACGAATGGAACCAACCGCGGTGCTGGTCAGTGCCTTCCATATAGACATCGGCGATGCCGTCTTTGGTGCCATCGGGTCGGTCACGCAGCACGAAAGAATGGGTGGACCCTGAATCAAACCACACATCCAAAACATCAAAAATCTGATCATAGGCGTCTGGGTTGTGCAGGCCGGCAAGGGCTTTTTCCTTGAAGCCTTGCACATACCAAACATCGGCACCGTCTGCCTCAAAAGCGGCAACGACCCGCGCGTTGACCGCATCATCGCGCAAAAGGAAATCGGGATCGGTTGGTTTTGCGCCCTTTTTGATGAAACAGGTCAAGGGAACACCCCAAGCGCGTTGGCGTGACAGCACCCAATCGGGCCGCGCCTCTATCATCGAATACAGACGGTTGCGCCCGGTTTGCGGGGTCCATTTCACCAGCTTGTCGATGGA
>CBDTUV010000195.1:0-5688 GCA_965363575.1 uncultured Pseudorhodobacter sp.
CGATCCTGACGGCATTGCGGCAATCCTATTGCGCCAAGCCTTTGAACAAGGCTGCGACATGATTGTCACTGGCGCTTTTGGCCATTCTCGCACCTATGATTTTGTAGTCGGCACTGTGACCCATGATCGGATAAAAAAGCAAACTTGCCAGTGCCTTTTGCAAAATGACAAATCAACCGCGTCGCTATGCACTTCTGACGAGACACTAAAAGCGTGGAAATGGTCGAACAGAAGGGCCAGGCAATCCATCGGCTAAGGCAGTTCTTTGTCACTGGTCAAACTTGACGCAGCGCAAATGGGTCACCGCTTCGTCACTCGAACGCTTTGCCGGGCTTAACCCCAAGTTTTGCAAACAGCCGCGCCGCCGGACAAAAACCGGTGAATGCCGATTGCAGCAGGTTCGCGCCGACAAAGACGGTTAGCCAAACGAAATAGGGCGAAACCCAGTGCGTCAGTGCGACAGAAAGAAGGATCATAGCGCCTGCAAAAGCAAACATGATGCGGTCGAGTGACATAGTTTTTTCCTCCATTTTTGTTAAAGTTTAGGCCCTCAAGCCCCGTCCGGTTTCGGTAGAATCTCGATATCCTTAAGCTTTTCAATACCAAGGACATGCAGGGCCAAGCGTTCATATGCGGTTTCAGATTTTCCGGTGCGGACCTTGTGCAGAAAGTACTTTTCAAAGCCAATTTTTGCCGCATGAACCCATTTGCCAGTCGACGACCAATTGACGTTGCGCGGCGGGATTTGTGGTTGCGCGACAAAAGCGATGCCGCCATCGCCGAAATCTGCAAGGCAGACTGCGTTCCACGTTGCTTGGGCATTGGGCTGCTCGCCTTTGATCAGTTGATCAATATTATGGGCCGTGGCAGTGACCATCGACTCGATCATAAAGCCCGTTTTTGGCACGCCAACTGGCACGGCTGTTTTGCCGACAGGCGGGATCGCCACGCATACACCGATTGAGAAAACCTCTGGAAAGGCCGGGTTGCGCTGGTGTTTGTCAGCAAGGATAAAACCACGCGGGTTGGTCAGGCCCTCAATATCACGCACCGCTTTGACACCCCGAAAGGCCGGTAGCATCATGGTAAAAACATGCGGCAGTTTATGGTCTTGTTTGACCGATCCGTCCTCGGCCATCTCTGAAACGTGGATCAATTCGGCCTCAACCTTATCAACCCGCGCGTTGCAGATCCATTTGATATGATGATTGCGCAACTCGCTTTCCAGCAGGCCTTTTGTGTCCCCGACTCCATCAAGTCCAAGGTGCCCGACATATGGCTCTGACGTTACAAAGGTCATCGGCACTCGGTCGCGCACCTTGGCATCGCGCAAGGCCTTGTCGAGGATGAAGGCGAATTCATAAGCCGGTCCAAAGCATGACGCACCTTGAACTGCACCAATCACCACCGGGCCGGGCTTTGCAATCAGTTTGTCGACAGCGGCCTTGGTCTTTAGCGCATGATCCACATGGCAGACGGATTGGGTGTTCGCCTCGGGGCCAAAACCTTCGATTTCATCAAACGCAAGTTCCGGCCCTGTGGCAATCACAAGGTAATCATAGGCCACGGATTCGCCACTATTCAGTTCAATGCGCTTTTCATTGGCAAGCAGTCGCTTCGCACCTTGCGTATGCAGCCCGATATTGTGCTTTACCATCACTGACACAAGATCGACCTCAATCGCGGCGCGGTCTCGCCACCCAACACCGACCCAAGGGTTTGACGGCACAAAGTGGTACTTGCCACCCTGCGATATAACCGAAACTTTATGGGTCTTTGACAGCTTTTGACGCAATTCATACGCCATAATCGTACCGCCAAGCCCTGCGCCGAGAACAACCACATGTGACATTGTCAAGCTCCTTCCTTCAGTGAACTACGTCAATTTCTTGTTTCCCGCCGGAACGGAGTCGCCGTGGGAAACTCATAGCAATTTTAGCATGTTCTCCCGTTTCACGATTGATTTTGGTCAACCGCTTCAAATGAAAAGACCACAAAGTTTCGCTCTTAGTGACTTCGCTTTTCCTACAGGCGCGCAGCCTTTCTGATCGTCCAGTTTTTTTGTTCTTGGACAAACAATAGGTCCTGTCCGTGATGTGAATATCATTGTCGTCGATCTCTTGCATTTATGTTTTCAGAACCCGATAGATCGCCGGGATGACAAGGACGGTCAAAAGGGTCGAAGACAAAAGACCAAACAAAAGCGAAATCGCCAGACCCTGAAAAATCGGATCCGTCAAAATCACTACGGCCCCAATCATTGCGGCAACCGCCGTCAATAGAATTGGCTTAAACCGGATCGCCCCCGCCTCAATCAAGATATCGACCGGGGTTTTCCCCGTCGTGTCCGCATGGCGGATAAAATCGACCAGAAGGATCGAATTGCGCACGATGATCCCGGCCAGGGCGATAAAGCCAATCATAGAGGTGGCCGAAAACGGCGCGCCGAACAACCAATGGCCCGCGATAATTCCGAGAAACGTCAGTGGGATGGGTGTCAGGATAACCAAGGGCAGCCGGAACGATCCAAACTGCGCAACGACCAGAATATAGATCCCCAATAGCGCCACACCAAAGGCGGCCCCCATGTCGCGGAAAGTGACATATGTTACCTCCCATTCACCGTCCCATAACAGCGTGGTCACAGATTCGTCTTCGGGTTGGCCATAAAGACTGATCACGGGTTTGGTGCCGGGCTCCCATTCCATCGCGTCCAATTCTTCGCCCACAGCAATCATGCCATAGAGCGGGGCTTCAAATGCGCCAGCCATTTCCGCCGTCACCATTTCCGCATCGCGCCCATTGTGTCGAAACACCGGGAACGAAGCGCGCTCTTCGGTCACACGGATAACGTCGCCAAGCTCAACCACGCCGCGCGCGCCGGGCAATACGTTGGCCGGAATTGGGGTGGATAAAAACCGCTCATCCAAAACACGGTCGCCTTTTGCGCGCGCAATGCGGATCGGGATCGGTTGTCTGCCCCCACTTCGGTGCGAATATCCCACGGTTTGACCACCATTTAAAATGGCAAGCGTGTCAAACACGTCGCTTTCCTCAACACTAAAAAATTCCAGATCGTCGGTGCTGATTGTGGCCCGCAAACGGCGCGGTTGGGTGCCAAAACTGTCATCAACATCAACCACAAATGGCACCGATTCAAACGCCAAACGCACCTTTGCCGCCGCCGCCCGCCGTGTCGCGGCATCAGGACCGTAAACTTCGGCCAGCAAGGTGGCAATAACCGGCGGACCGGGTGGCGGCTCAATCGTTTTCAGGCTGGTACCGTCGGGCAACGACAACGCGATCAAGCGGGTGCGGATATCCAATGCGATGTCATGACTTGGCCGGTCACGATCGGCCTTGGGCGACAAAGAAATCTGCACCTCGCCCAAATGCGGTGCGGCGCGCAGGTAATAGTGCCGCACCAGCCCGTTGAAATTAAAAGGAGCAGAGGTGCCAGCATGGGTCTGGACCGAGATGACCTCGGGCAGTTGCATAACCGTGCGGGCGACATCTTGTGCCACCCGGTCGGTTGCCTCGACCGACGCTCCTTCAGGAAGGTCGATGACCACAGACAGTTCGGATTTATTGTCAAAAGGCAGCAATTTTACTGTCACATCCTCGGTGTAGAGAAGGCTAAGCGAGCCGAAAGACAAGATCGCCGTGCTCAACAAAAACACCAGACTGCGGGTCTTGCTCGCCAGCAAGGGCCGCGCCACCATGCTATAAACGCGCCCAAGAAATCCGCCAGGGTGACCGCGTTCTTCATGACCATGTGCCTCCATCGGCGCGCGACCGGCAACTTTGACCATTAACCAAGGCGTGATGATCACAGCCACAAAGAAAGAAAAAATCATCGCGGCGCTGGCATTCGCGGGGATGGGGCTCATATAGGGCCCCATCAGGCCAGACACGAATAGCATCGGCAACAAGGCGGCCACTACGGTCAGGGTCGCCACGATGGTCGGGTTGCCAACCTCGGCCACCGCCTCAATCGCGCCGGTAATTCGGCTGCGGTCATCCTTCATTCCCCAATGACGAGCGATATTTTCGATCACCACGATTGCATCGTCAACCAGAATACCAATGGAGAAAATCAACGCGAACAACGACACACGGTTAAGCGTATAGCCCATGATCCAAGCTGAAAACAGCGTTAGCAAGATCGTAACCGGGATGACAACCGCCACCACAACTGCCTCACGCCAACCAATTGCCAGCCACACCAGCGCTACAATAGACAGGGTCGCAAGGCCAAGATGGAACAACAGTTCATTGGCCTTTTCATTCGCGGTTTCGCCATAATCGCGGGTGACAATGACCGCAATACTGTCCGGGATCAGACTGCCCTCAAGCGCCTCAACCCGGTGAAGAATTGCCTCAGCTACAATCACCGCATTGGCCCCGGCGCGTTTGGCCACCGCAAGGGTTACGGCTGGCGTTCGGGAAACCGCCCCAGTCTCGTCACGGCTCAGATTGGCGACGATCACATCAGCAGTATCCGCCACGAAACTGACTTGTGCCACATCGGCCACATAAACCGGCCGCGCATCGCGTGTTGTTAGCAAAAGGTTCGCAATTTGTGCAGGCGCGACCAGTGTCTCGCCTGCGACCAGGTCAATCTGTTCACCATTATCGCGCAACCGCCCGGTGTTCAGCGACCGGTTGGCATTGGCCACCTTGGCCGCAAGTTGCTGCAACGTAACACCGTAAAGCGCCAACCGCTCTGGGTCGGGTGCAATGCGGATCATTTCGGGCACTTCGCCAACCAGATATGTCAGCCCGACATCCTCGGTCTTGGCAATCTGGGTGCGCAATTCGCGGGCGATGCGGGTCAGATCATTTGCACTGATGCCCTCCACGCCCGGCTTTGGCGCCAATGTTAGCGACACAATCGCGACATCATCTATCCCGCGCCCTACGATCAATGGCTCGGGGATACCTACTGGAATACGGTCCATATTGGCGCGAATTTTGTCATGCACCCGTAGCACAGCCGCATCGGCCGAGGTGCCAACCTTAAAGCGCACTGTGACCAACGCATTGTCGTCGCTGGTCGAGGAATAAACATGCTCCACACCGTCGATGCCCTTGACGATACCTTCCAGCGGTTCGGTCACCAATTTAACCGCATCTTCCGCGCGCAGCCCAGAGGCCCGCACATGGATATCCACCAGCGGAACCGAGATCTGCGGCTCTTCTTCGCGTGGTAGGGATGTCAGCGCAACAAGCCCCATTGCCACGGCCGCCAAAATGAACAAAGGCGTCAAAGATGACGCAATAAAGGCGCGCGTCAAACGCCCGGCAATGCCAAGATTGTCTGTTTCGGGCGCTTTACTCATTTGCTGTCACCACCCGGTCACCAGCCACAAGACCCGACAAAATTTCGACCATTGCCACGCCGCCAATCACCTCTTGCTGGCCCAAAACAACTGTTCGCAAAACGGGGCCTCCGGGGTCTGTGACTTCGACAAAATCAAGACCCGTCCGCGTGATCACCGCTGACTCTGGCACCATCAATGCGGTGCGGGTATCAACCGGTAGTCGCACCAGCACCCGCGCATCGATAAAGCTTTCGGGTAAATCTGGCACTTCTACATCCGCAATCACCCGACCGTTTTCGATCAGCGGATAGATCCGTGCAAGCGTGCCTTGCGACGGTCCCATAGTCGTCTCAATTTCAATCTT
>CBDTUV010000196.1:0-5659 GCA_965363575.1 uncultured Pseudorhodobacter sp.
TGCACATATTGGATCACCTCCTCGCGGCGATCCATGCAAAAGTCGATGTCAAAGTCGGGCATCGACACACGTTCGGGGTTCAAAAACCGCTCAAACAGCAAGGAATAGCGCAGCGGGTCCAAATCGGTGATGGTCAGTGCATAGGCCACCAACGACCCCGCGCCCGACCCTCGGCCCGGCCCTACAGGGATGCCCTGATCCTTGGCCCATTTGATAAAGTCGGCCACGATCAGGAAATAGCCCGGAAACTGCATCCCGATTATGATATCCAGCTCAAAATCCAGCCGCGCTTGGTACTCCTCCACGCTCACCGCATGGGGAATAACGGCCAATCGCGCCTGCAAACCCGCATTGGCTTGGCGGCGAAGTTCATTCACCTCATCATCAGCAAACTTCGGCAAGATCGGCGCGTGTTTGGCAACCTTGAAGGCACAACGCCGCGCAATCTCAACCGTGTTTTCCAACGCTTCGGGCAGGTCAGCGAACAAGGTCGCCATCTCCGCCTCGGACTTGAAATAGTGCTGGGGGGTCAGGCGTCTGCGAGGTTGCTGCTGGTCCACATAGGCGCCTTCGCCAATGCAAATCAGCGCGTCATGCGCCTCATACATTTTGGCCTTGGGAAAATAGACATCATTGGTCGCCACCAAAGGCAGCGCCAGCGCATAGGCCATCTCAATAAACCCGCGTTCGGTCGCTTGCTCGGCCTCTGTCAGCCGCCCGCCTGCGCCGGGATGGCGCTGCAACTCCACATACAGCCGCGCGTCAAATGCCGCCGCCAACCGTTCCATCAATGCCCGCGCTTTGGGCAGTTGCGCCGATTGCAGCAGCTTGCCCACCGGCCCGTCGGCCCCGCCTGTCAGGCAAATCAGCCCCTCAGAATGCGCCTCTAGTTGTGCCAAACTCACCTGCGGCAACTGCTCCGCAGTACCCACATACAGGCAAGTGTTCAGCTTCATCAGGTTCATATAGCCGGCCTGATTTTGTGCCAGCAGCACAATGGATGCCGGGTTGCGCGGCTTTTCCCCCGGTTGCGGCGGATCGTAAGCTACGGCGATCTGGCACCCGATGATCGGCTGCAACCCCGCCCCCGCCGCATAGGTCGAAAACTCCAGCGCGCCAAACATGTTATTGCTATCGGTCACTGCAACCGCAGGCATCTTGTGTTCGACACACAGTGCAATAAGCGATTGCAACGGCACGGCCCCCTCTAGCAAAGAGTATTCCGTGTGGGTGCGCAGATGGATGAATCGGGGTGCAGACATACAATCGTTCCTAGACCAGCGCGCAAGGCAGGGAAAGGCTGGCCTGCAGCTTTGCGATGCTTTTGTATAAGCACCCAGAATCGCGATTATCCAAGATGCAATGCCATTTTCAATCAAAACCGATAGGACTTAGCGTAGAATCATGCAAAATTCTGTTTGCTATTTTGTCAGGGCATGGTCTTGATAGAAAAATACAAAGGGCGCGTGGCCTGCTTTACGCCGCATCGGGCGGGCACGCATCAACCCAATACGCAAAGACCGCGGCGGATATTCACATGACCAAGATAGCGTTTCACCTGAACGGAACGCCAGTTTGCCTCGTCGATGTGCCGCCGACGCAAACCTTGCTGGATTGGCTGCGTGAGGAACGCGCCCTGACCGGCACCAAAGAAGGCTGTAACGAAGGCGATTGCGGTGCTTGTACTGTGATGGTGACGGACGAGGGTGGGCCACGCGCGCTGAATGCCTGCATCTTGTTCTTGCCGCAACTGCACGGCAAATCGGTCCACACCGTCGAAGGGCTGACCGCCCCCGATGGCACACCCCACCCTGTGCAAACTGCGATGGTCACCCATCATGGCTCGCAATGCGGCTTTTGCACGCCCGGCTTTGTTGTCTCAATGGTCGCCGCCCACACAGTTGGCCGCAAAGACCATGACACCGTGCTGGCAGGCAACCTGTGCCGCTGCACCGGCTACGCCCCTATCATCCGCGCAGCCGAGGCTGCCGCATCCGCCCCGATCCCAGATTGGCTCACCCACAACGCCGACCCCGCCTTTTTCTGTTCACAAATATCCTCGGGGGGTCCGGGGGGCGGAAAGCCCCCCGGCTCTTTAGAAGTGTCGGGGGGGAACAGTCAGCCCCCCGGCGCCTACCGCCCGACCACCACTGACCAACTCGCGACATGGTACGCCGCGAACCCTGATGCGACCCTGATCGCAGGCGCCACCGATATAGGCCTTTGGGTCACCAAACAGTTGCGCGACCTGGGCCAAGTGGCCTTCCTCGGCGGCATCGCCGACCTCAAAACCATCCACAAAACCGATACCTCCTTGCGGGTCGGCGCGGCTGTGACCATCAACGCCCTTATGGCTGCCGTGGCCCCAACCCTGCCCTCCTTTGCCGAACTTCTGCGCCGCTATGCCAGCGACCAAATCCGCAACGCGGCCACCATTGGCGGCAATATCGCCAACGGTTCACCCATCGGTGACGCCCCGCCTGCGCTGATCGCTTTGGGCGCAACCTTGCACCTGCGGATGGGCAACACCCGCCGCGAAATAGCGATTGAGGATTTCTTTCTGGACTACGGCAAACAAGACCGCCTGCCCGGCGAATTTGTCGAAGCTGTAAGCTTTCCCACCCATGCCCCCGCTTTGCGCTGCTACAAGCTCTCGAAACGCTTTGACCAAGATATCTCGGCCGTCTGTGGCGGGTTTAACGTCACCGTCGAAAACGGCACCGTCACCGCCGCCCGCATCGCCTTTGGCGGCATGGCAGGCACCCCAAAACGCAGCGCGGGGGCTGAGGCGGCCTTGCTGGGCCAGCCTTGGACTTTGGACACCGTCCACAAGGCCCGCACAGCGATGGCCCGCGACTTTACCCCCCTCAGCGATATGCGCGCCAGCGCGCAGTACCGCAGCCAAACCGCGGGCAACATGCTGATCCGTTATTTCCACGACCTTGCAGGCACCCCGGTCGATGTGATGGGGGTCAGCGCATGAGCATTGGCACCCCCCTTCCCCATGATGCCGCCCCTTTGCATGTGACGGGATCGGCGCGCTATGTCGATGACATCCCCTTGCCCACAGGCGCGCTGCATCTGGCCTTTGGCCTGTCAACGCTCGCCCATGGCGACATCACGGCACTAGACCTGTCAGCCGTGCGCGCCGCCCCCGGCGTGGAGCGCGTCTATTCGGCGACGGACTTTGACCCTATGCCCGATTGCTCGCCCTCCGCCCATGATGAGCCGCTGCTGGCCATGGGCCGCGTGCATTACATCGGCCAGCCGGTGTTTTTGGTCGTGGCCACCAGCCATCTGGCCGCCCGCAAAGCGGCACGGCTTGCTAAAATAGACTACGCGCCCTTGCCTGCGATCCTGACGGTCGATGACGCGCTGGCCGCCAATACCCGGTTTGAAAACGGCCCGGTTGTCTGGACCAAAGGCGATGCGAACGCAGCCCTTGCAAGCGCACCCCGCGTGGTGACAGGCGAGATGGAGGTTGGCGGCCAAGAGCATTTCTACCTAGAAGGCCAAGTCGCCGCCGCCATCCCGCAAGAAGGCGGCGATATGCTGATCCATTCCTCGACCCAGCACCCGACCGAAATTCAGCACAAAGTTGCCCATGCGCTGCATGTCCCTATGCACGGCGTGCGGGTGGAAACCCGGCGGATGGGCGGTGGGTTCGGTGGCAAGGAAAGCCAAGGCAACGCGTTGGCGATTGCCTGCGCGATTGCAGCGCAAGATACCGGCCGCCCGTGCAAAATGCGCTATGACCGCGATGATGATATGATGATCACTGGCAAGCGCCACGACCTGCGCATCCGTTACCGCGCCGGGTTTGATGATCAGGGCCGGGTTGTCGGGGTGGAATTCACCCATCTGTTTCGCTGCGGTTGGGCGCTGGATCTGTCGATCCCCGTGGCCGACCGTGCGATGCTGCATGCTGACAATTGCTATCATTTGACCGATGTGCGGATTGAAAGCCACCGTTTGCGCACCAACACCCAAAGCGCCACCGCCTTTCGCGGCTTTGGCGGGCCGCAAGGCATGATCGGAATTGAGCGGGTGATGGATCATATCGCCTTTGATCTGGGGCTTGATCCGCTGGATGTGCGGCGCATGAATTTTTATGACGCGATGGGTGAACCGGCTGTGAAGGGGCTGTCCGCGGCCCCACAGCCCCCCGAGGATATTTTTGAACAGAAAAAGGGTGACGGGGATTTGGCGTCTCGTGGGGCGGTCGGCACGTCAGAGGGCCGGGATTTACCTGTGGCGAGCGGGGTGCAGACCACGCCGTTCCACATGCCCGTTGAGGATTTTATTGGCGACCGGATTGTTGCAGCGTTAGAGGAAAATACTGAATACGCCACCCGACGGGCGGCGATTGCCGCGTGGAATGCAAGCAGCCCATTGTTGAAACGCGGGATCGCGCTGACGCCGGTGAAGTTCGGGATTTCCTTTACCCTGACACATTTGAACCAGGCCGGCGCTTTGGTGCATGTCTATCAAGACGGGTCGATCCATTTGAACCACGGTGGCACCGAAATGGGGCAAGGCCTGTTTCAAAAGGTGGCGCAGGTGGCGGCGGGGGTGTTTGGCGTGGGCTTGGGTCTGGTAAAGATCACCGCGACCGACACGGCCAAGGTGCCCAATACCAGTGCCACAGCGGCGTCTTCGGGGTCAGACCTGAATGGCATGGCCACACAGGTGGCTTGTGTCACCATCCGCGACCGGATGGCGGCATTTTTGGCTGAAAAGCACCAGGCGCAGGCGGCCAATGTGCAGTTTGCAGGCGGGCGTGTGACGATAGGCGGTGCCAGTTACAGCTTTGCCGAGGCGGCGAGCCTTGCCTATATGGGACGCATATCGCTGTCCGCGACCGGGTTCTATGCTACCCCCAAGATCACTTGGGACCGCGCCGCGGGCCGAGGCAGGCCTTTCCTCTATTTCGCCTATGGGGCGGCGGTGACCGAAGTGGTGATCGACACACTGACCGGCGAAAACCGCATCCTGCGCGCTGATCTGTTGCATGACACCGGCGCCAGCTTGAACCCTGCCTTGGACATTGGCCAGATCGAAGGCGCCTATGTGCAAGGTGCTGGCTGGTTGACGATGGAGGAGTTGGTTTGGGACGATAAAGGCGCGTTGCGCACCCATGCGCCCAGCACCTATAAAATCCCGGCCTGTTCAGACCGTCCACCCGTGTTCAACGTAGCCTTGTGGGGCCGCGACAACCCCGAGGCGACGGTGGGCAAATCCAAAGCCGTGGGTGAGCCGCCCCTTATGCTGGGGATATCGGCGCTGATGGCCTTGTCAGATGCAGTGGCGGCTTGTGGCGATGGGACTGTTTATCCCGCACTCGATGCCCCTGCCACGCCGGAACGGATTTTGGCGGCTGTGCAAAGGCAAGGCTATGTTTGATCTGGGCGCGGTCCGCGCGGCCATCACCGCCCACGGTCCCATCGCACGGGTGGTGATCGCCGCCGTTGCAGGGTCTTCGCCGCGAGAGGTGGGGGCCGCGATGCTGGTCTGGCCGCAAGGCCAATCGGGAACGATCGGTGGCGGTGCGCTGGAGTTTCAGGCAGCCGCGCGCGCGCGCGAAATGCTTGCCGCGGGGGCCAAACAGCAATTAACGCGTGAGGCGTTGGGGCCTAGCCTTGGCCAATGCTGCGGCGGC
>CBDTUV010000197.1:0-5654 GCA_965363575.1 uncultured Pseudorhodobacter sp.
AGCGCGGGCTTGACCCGGACGAGGTGCGTGAGGTTAGCGCCCAACCAGGGATCGGAATTACCGGGCAGGATGATCTGGGGCCGGTTTGGGCCGGGAACCCCTATCTGGCGGAAAATATGGGCGCGTCGATTAACGCCCCGCACTTGCAGGCATTGGCTGGCGGCAGTGATACGGTGATCTATCTGGGGCGGGGTGCAAAAATGCTCGGCGCGGTCAGCGTGGCGGATGAGGTGCGGCCCAGTTCTGCCGCAGCGATTGCAGCGCTACGCGCCAGCGGTGTACGCCGTATCGTCATGATGACGGGTGACCGGCGCGCGGTGGCGCTACGGATCGGGACAGAACTGGGACTTGGCGAGGGTGAGATCCACGCCGAAATGCTGCCCGAGGACAAGGTGAAGGCCGTCGCAAAGCTGGCCGAGACGGGCAAGGTGGCCTTTGTCGGCGATGGGGTGAATGATGCCGCAGCCCTTGCGCGCGCCGATATCGGCATCGCCATGGGCGCTGCAGGGTCCGAGGTGGCGCTGCAAGCCGCTGATGTGGCGCTTCTTTCCGAGGATATGCGCCAGCTTGCCGATGCGCACCGCCTTGCGCGCCGCGCGGCCGCAATCATCCGTCAGAACCTGATCTTTGCCATCGGGGTGATGATAGTATTGGTCATCGCCGGATTGTTCTTTGACCTGCCGTTGCCCTTGGCGGTCGTCGGGCATGAAGGCGGCACGGTGCTGGTGGTGCTGAACGGGCTGCGCCTGCTGTCGAACCCCACGCACCGGGCAAAGCGGGATGCGCCCACGCGCGGGCCAGAAAAGGCCACTGCATGAGGGTGGTGGCTTTTGCTCACGTTGCAAAGGGAGCTTTGTTTTGATGGCTGAAAAGAGCCGTGAGGACTGGGACGATGTGCTCGATTTCTGGTTTCCCGAGGGGCGCGCTTTGGATGTGGACCCACAGGCGCATCATGCGCATTGGCGCTGGCGGATGCAGGGCGGTGCGGATGCGCAGATCATGGCGCGGTTTGTAGATATTACCGAAAGCGCAGCACAAGGAAAGCTTGACACTTGGGCGCAGGACCCACACGGCAGGCTGGCACTGATCATCGTGCTGGATCAGTTTTCCCGCTCCGTCTGGCGCGAGAATGCCCGCGCCTTTGCGCAAGACCCTCATGCGGTATCGCTGGTGATGCGCGGTTTGTCGAACGGCGCTTATTCCCGGCTGGAAACACCGTGGTTCCAGATCGTCTTTGGCCTACCCCTGGGCCATTGCGAAGGGCCGGACCATTTGCCGCGCCTCGACCAATTGATCACCCTGCGTCAAGACATTGCGGCCACAGCCCCGACCCCGTTAAAGCCGATCTATTCCGGCTTGGTCAGTCAAGCCCGTGACGTTCGCAAAATCATCGCAACCTTCGGGCGGCACCCACATCGCAATGCCGTGCTGAACCGCAAATCGACCGCCGAGGAGGAGGTCTATCTCGCCAAAGGCCAGTTCCCCCATATGAAAGCCTTTCGCTAGAGTCCTGATGGTCGCCGCCAGATGTCGGGCTTTTGAGGCGCGTTTCAAAGTCCGGCTAAACAGATTGCCAGTTCCCGATAGTGATCAAACTCTGAACCTGTGGCCCGCTCGACAAGAGCGGGCCCCCAAAACTAGCGCGCCGTATAGCCACCATCGACCAAGTGATACGACCCGGTGATAAAGCTTGCACGATCCGACAGCAAAAAGACGATCAGCGCCGCAACTTCTTCGGGTTGGCCAAGCCGGTTCAGGGCGTGCTCACCTTCGAGGTGCTTCAACGTTGCTGCGTCCAGCGCGTTGCTTACAAGCGGGGTAAGGATAAACCCTGGCCCCACGGAATTGACCCGCACGCCAGTCGCCGCATGTTCAAGGGCCGCATTCTTTGTGGCGCCCAAGACGCCATGTTTGGCGCTGACATAGGGGGACGAGCCAGAAAAGCCCACTGAGCCGAGAATCGAGGCCACATTGACCACCGCGCCGCCACCCGCCTTTTCAATCTCGGGGATGGCAAAACGCATGCCGTAAAAGACGCCGGAAAGATTGATGTCGATCACCTTTTGCCACTCATCGACATCATAGCTGCCGGTCGGCGCAGAGGGGCCGCCAATGCCCGCGTTGTTGACAATCCCGTGCAGCGCGCCAGTCGTCTCAACCGCAAAATTCACCATGGTTTCAACCTCAGTGGCCTTCGCCACATCCACGGTACAGGCATGGGCCTTGCCACCCTTGCCCAAAATGCTTTTGACGACGCTATCGGCATTGGCCCGGTCAAGATCCGCGACAATCACGGTGGCACCACTCGTAGCAAGCTCCTCGGCGGTCGCAGCCCCAATGCCCGACCCCCCGCCCGTCACAATGATCGTTTTGCCGTCAAAACGCAGATCCATGGCTTCTCTCCTTTGAAAACATTTATGCCTCAGCCCTTATATGGGGATGTGCGGCGTGGTTTGCATCACTCGCATCGACGTTTTTGCAAGGTGCAATGTCGGCTCGGATGCGTTGTCGCGGGACGGATGGCGGAGAATTGGCGTGGAATGACATTAACCCTGCGCCTCGATCGGAAGCTTCAGGCGCGCCTCAAAACCTGATACCTGCCCGCTGCGGGGGGATTTCAGGATCAACGGGCTTCCCAAACGGTCCGCTATCGCTGTGACAATGGCAAGGCCGAGGCCGCTTCCCTCAGTGCCTGATCCGGCGCGTTCAAAGCGGGAGGTCAGGCGGGCCAGCGTTTGCGCCGGCACAATCGGCCCCTCATTCGCAACGCTCAAACTGCCGTCCGCCTGCAGATCAACCACGACTGCGCTGGCTTCGGGCCCATGGCGCAAGGCGTTTTCAATCAGGTTCCGGCAAAGGATGCCGAACGCGTCGGGATCGAGGTCTGACATCACGGGCCGTTCGGGCAGCGTTAGCTTAATGCGATCAGGCGCAACCGTGCGGCCAATATATGCAACAATGATACGCGCCACGGGGCGCAGGTCGGAAGCGTGATCCATCCGAAGCTGCCCGCCTTCAGCACGGGCCATTTGTATCAGCCGTTCGGCCACCCGTGTCAGCCGCTTCAGCGTGGCCTCAATGTCAGCGGCCCTTTGCGCGGCGGCGAGATCCTTGGTTTCCGACCGAAGCCGTTGCGCCTGTGCAATGGCCCCTGCAAGCGGGGTGCGCAATTCATGCGCGGCATTGGCGGCAAAGCTGGGCTCGGCGTCAAAAGCAGCTTTCAAACGGCCGAGGTGCAGGCCCCAACCGCAATCCTGCGCTTTGCCCTGCCGAAGGTTTCGCTTTGGCAACGATTGACGGGCCGTGGCTTTGGTCGGTTTCAGGCGGGCGATCTTCTGGGTATCCTGCCCGAGGGTTCAACGCTGCCCCGGTTCTATTCGCTGGCCTCGGGGCGGCGCGACGGCTTTGTCGAGATTGTGGTCAAAAAGCGTCACGGTGGCCTTTGCTCCGGCCAACTCATGGCGCTGGAACCTGGTGACAGCATGGCCGCCTTCCTGCGCCCCAATCCCACCTTCCACGCGGACCGCAGCGCAGCGCCGCTAATCCTGATCGGCGCGGGCACGGGCATCGGGCCACTGGCAGGCTTCACCCGTGCCAATACCCGCATGCGCCCCATCCACCTGTTCTTTGGCATGCGTCATCCCGACAGCGATTTCCTTTATGGCGAGGATTTCGCGAACTGGCAGGCGCAGGGTCACCTGACCCGACTGGTCACAGCCATATCACGCGGGGCCAAACCGCATCATGTTCAGGACGCGTTGCGCGCCGAGGGGGCAGAGGTTGCCCGGCTGATCAGGGGTGGCGCGCGGGTGATGGTGTGCGGCGGGCGAGAGATGGCCGCCGGGGTTGCCGATGCGCTGACGGATATCCTCGCCCCCGTTGGGCTGACGCCAATCGCATTGAAAGCGCAGGGGCGCTATGTCGAAGATGTTTACTGACCCGCAGCAGATTGCGCTGAACGGCCCCACCATGGGCACGCGCTGGTCGGCGCTGTTTCATGCGGCGGCGGGGTTTGATCCTGCGCCCGTGCAGGCGGCACTTCAGGCGGCGGTAGGGGAGGTGGATGATCAGATGTCCACATGGAATCCCGCCAGTGACCTGATGCGTCTGAACGCGGCACCCATCGGTGAATGGGTCGCGGTTCCTGTGGAGTTGATGAAGGTCTTGCGCCTTGGGGTAAGCATTGGGCGGGCCTCGGCCGGGGCGTTTGACATCGGCATGGGCGACGCCGTGGCAGCGTGGGGCTTTGGGCCGCAACCCGCAACACCCGAAGATATTCGCGCGGCGATGAGCGCGCAGCGCGCCCCTGAGCATGCGGTGCTGGAACTTGACGCAGTGGGGCGGGCGCGCAAGCGTGCCCCGATCACGCTGGACCTGAACGGGATTGCCAAGGGGTATGGTGTCGACCGGCTGGTCGAAACACTGACCGATTTTGGCATCACCTCCGCCCTTGTCGGCATTGATGGCGAGATGCGCGCGCTTGGGTTAAAGCCGGACGGCACGCCTTGGATGATCGCGGTGGAGGCCCGCGACATGATGCGCCGCGCGCCGCATTCCATCCTGGCGCTGCAAGACGCTGCCGTTGCGACGTCGGGTGATTACCGTCACTGGGTTAATGTGCAGGGCTGCCGCCTGTCGCATACCATGGACCCAACCTAAGGCGCGCCATTGCTGGCCCCGCCTGCCTCGGTCACCGTCATCGCGCAGACCTGCGCCAAGGCCGATGCCTGGGCGACCGCGCTGATGGTTATGGGCGTGCAAGAGGGCGCAACAGTCGCGCGGCAATTCAGGCTCGACGCGTTGTTCTTGCTGCGTGACAATACGGATAGCATTCAAAGTACGCCTGTTGGGCGCGTGTTTGGTCAAGCGGCGGAGGGCGTGGCAAAGAGGGTGAATGGTGAGAGAAACTGGCGAACACGGACTGTTGTAAGGCGCTGAAGACCCCCACCCCGGTCAGATAAGTAAACCGGGGCGGGGGGATTGGCAGCCTTGCCGCAAGCATCAACCGTAGCGCAGGTTACGGTCGGACCATCCCGGCCATATCAACCTCTACCGCCTTGCCCAGATCGGCCATGCTGTCTTGCAGCAGCTGGATCGCGTAATGCGGGTTATGGGTGTAGGCGCCGGGGTCTTTGGCGATAAACTGATAGTTATAGGCTGCTTTGAGCAGGCGCGGTGTCCAGCTTTGATAGCGGTTCGGAAAGATCGCCTCGCCGGGGCTGATCGCGCCGTCGCCATCCGTGTCGATGAAGAAATACGGGAAGGCGTGCGTGTCATAGACAACCGGCGTGCCCGCAACTTCAGCGGCGTATTTCTGGATCGCGGCAGCCAGCATGGCGTGCAATGCGGTGACGGAATGGGCAATGCCTTGTGCCGTGTCGCCTGTTCCGGTCACGTCAATATCGGTGCTGCGAATGTCGGAATATTTGGCCGCCCCCTTGTGGCAGGTCACGCAGGTGTCAATCGGTTTTACCTTCAGGCTGTGCTGGTTGTGGCAGGACAGGCAGGTGGCGGGTTCCTCTTTCACATGGATGAAGGTGCCGGCATAGGTCTGGCCATCGTATTGGTAGCCGCCCGCCGCCACGCTGCCCATCTGGGTAGCCGCCTTGTAATGGACGTTGATGAAGGTCAGATCGCCCGCGACCACATCATCC
>CBDTUV010000198.1:0-5636 GCA_965363575.1 uncultured Pseudorhodobacter sp.
CCGTTGGTCTTAGATCGCGTCATCACCGGTTTCGCCGGTGCGGATACGAATGGCTTGTTCGACTGGGCTGACAAAGATTTTGCCATCGCCAATTTTGTCTGTGCGCGCAGCGGTGACGATCGCCTCAATGGCGGCGTCCACCATATCATCCGGCAGCACGACTTCGATTTTCACTTTGGGCAGGAAATCAACGACATATTCCGCGCCGCGGTAAAGTTCGGTATGGCCTTTTTGGCGGCCAAACCCTTTAACTTCAGTCACGGAAAGCCCTTGGATGCCGGCCTCTTGCAAGGCCTCTTTCACTTCATCCAGCTTGAATGGCTTAATGATCGCTTCGATCTTTTTCATCGGCCGTTGTCCCCCGTGGGCAATTTCCATCTGTTGCGTATTGACCATTTTCGCGGGGAGGGGACAATTGCAGAGCGGGTTGGTGCGGTGGTGCTGCGCTGAAATTTCAGGTGTTTGATTAATATTTGTGCAAATAGCCTGAAATGCGGGCGAAATGAAAACTTGAAGGGCGTAAAACATGACTGAACTTCTGACCGCTGCCCAAATGCGCGCCATTGAGGCGGCTGCGATTTCTGCGGGCAAGGTCACCGGGTTGGAGTTGATGGAACGTGCAGGGCGTGGCGTAGTGGAGGCGATTTTTGAAGAATGGCCTGCGCTGCGCGCCACATCGCACCGCGCCGTGGTGCTGTGTGGGCCTGGCAACAATGGCGGCGACGGGTTTGTCGTGGCGCGGTTGTTGAAGGAATGGGGCTGGGAGGTGGAGGTTTTCCTTTTTGGCGAACCCGAGAGGATGCCTGCGGATGCACAGGTGAATTATGAGCGCTGGGTAGCGATGGGCGAGGTGATATCACGACTGCCCAAAGATGAGCGATATTTCCGAGAGCAGGAAGGCATCGTCATTGACGCAGTTTTCGGGACGGGTCTTGACCGACCTCTTTCGGGTGACGCTTTGGACTTCGTTTGGAACTTTGCGCGTCACGGGGTAGATGTCTCGATCGACCTTCCGTCTGGGTTCTGTGCGGACAGCGGGCGGTTTTTATCTGCCAAAGACGGAGAGGATTTTCGTGCCCCTGAGCCAGCGCTCATTGTCACCTTCCAGCGGCCACGCCTTGGTCACAGGCTTGATCTTCTTGGGCGGCGTCACGCCAAGTTGGTGGTTGTTGACATCGGCATTGATCGTTTCGTTCCCAGTTACCAACGAAACCCAGGGACAGCGTTTGGGGATATTGGCGTCGTTTCGCTGACGTCACATACCGTAACTCGCAGAGTTCAAGATAAGGACAGGGGCACATTTCAGGGCCACCCTCAAATTCACAAATATTCCCACGGCCACGCGCTTATCCTTTCGGGTGGTCTCAGTCATGGGGGGGCGGCGCGATTGGCAGCGCGGGGTGCGCTACGGATTGGGGCAGGCGTGGTGACACTTGGTTGCCCGCCTTCGGCGCTGATAGTCAATGCGGCACGTCTGGATGCGATTATGGTACGCCCGGTTCGCGATGCTGCGGCGCTGGAGGCGGTGTTAGAGGACGCGCGAATCAATGCGTTGTGCCTTGGGCCGGGGATGGGTTTGGGGGCGCGGGAGGCGGCGATGGTTGCAGCGGCGTTGCAACTCAGGGGTGAACCCCGACCTACGGTATTGGATGCAGATGCTTTGACCTTGCTCGCCGGGGACGCGGGGTTGTTTGGTCTGTTGCATGAGCAATGTGTGCTGACGCCCCATGCCGGGGAATTTGCGCGGCTGTTTCCAGATATTGCCGAGAAGTTGGCCGCGCCAGCCACCAAAGGCCCAGCCTATTCCAAGGTCGATGCGACCCGTGAGGCAGCGAAACGCGCAGGCTGCGTGGTGCTGTTCAAAGGCCCGGATACAGTGATCGCTGACCCGTCTGGTTACTGTTCGATCAATGCGGCGGTCTATGATCGCGCGGCCCCTTGGCTTGCGACCGCTGGGTCGGGTGATGTGCTGGCGGGGTTTATTACCGGGCTTTTGGCACGGGGATTCGCGCCTGTTCAAGCCGCTGAAACCGCAGCTTGGTTGCATGTTGAATGCGCGCGATCCTTTGGCCCCGGCCTGATTGCCGAGGACTTGCCCGAAGAACTGCCAAAGGTGTTTCGCGCGCTTGGGCCGTAAGCGGATGTGGAAAAGCCCGCCTTGCGGTGCAGGGGCGGGCTTGGCTATAGGTTTGCCAAGAAAAGCAGGGTGTTGTGGGGGTTAGGCCGCAACCGTTGCGGCATTGCACGTCACTTCGACACCATTGGCATAGATCACTTCGGCTGCGTCAAACGATAGGGTGAAAAGGCAAGCGCCCACAAAAGTTTCAACGCGGATATACTCGCCATCAGCCAAATCCTTGGCGGAAATAACGGTTTTTGACACGCCCTTTAGCGCCTTTGCACGCCAGTCCCGGATGTGGATACCTTGGCCAAGGGCGACACGCATATCTTCATCAGGCTTTTCCACGCCAAGGGCCGAGGCAGAGATGCAGATCAGTTTTGTCGTTGGCAAAACGCGGCTATCGACGGCGCGCAAGACGCGGGCACCTGACCGGGTGATGATGCGGTCACCGACCGACAAATAGTCCACGGGCATTTCCCCGGCGAGGGTCATGACCATCGTACCAGCCGCCACCCCTGTGGTCAGCGCGGCATCGTCGGTATGGACGTCGATAAGAGCGGTGCTTTGGGTCATGTCATTTGCTTTCCTTGGCGGCTGACATCTTGTTCGCTTTTAAATGTGGCACCAATGCGTCAAGGAAACGTCAAACTTGGAATTTGAATCTATCCATTTTAAGGCAATCTTTTCCTCTCGCATCCTGCGCGCGGCTTTGCTAGAAGGGCGCGGAATTTCATCGCATCCGGTGGCACAAGGCCAAAGGGTGCGTGGATGAGATGCGGGTATGGCGAAATTGGCAGACGCACCAGATTTAGGTTCTGGCGCCGCAAGGCGTGGGGGTTCAAGTCCCTCTACCCGCACCAGATATATAAGAAGGATGGATCCATATGCAGGTCACTGAGACCCTGAACGAAGGCCTTAAGCGCGGCTACACCATCACGGTGACTGCGGCAGAACTTGACGCGAAAGTGCAAGAAAAGCTGGTCGAGGCGCAGCCCGAAGTCGAAATGAAGGGCTTTCGCAAGGGTAAAGTGCCTATGGCGATGATGCGCAAGCAATTTGGCCCGCGCATTATGGGTGAAGCCATGCAAGACGCCATTGATGGCGCTATGAAAGAGCATTTCGATGCGTCCGGCGACCGCCCTGCGATGCAGCCTGATGTTAAAATGGTTGACGGCGAAAACTGGAAAGAGGGCACTGATGTCGTGGTCGAAATGACCTACGAAGCCTTGCCAGCGATTCCAGAAGTAGATGCCTCCAAGGTCACGCTGGAGCGTTTGGTCGTGAAAGCCGAGGATTCGGCTGTTGATGAGGCCTTGGCGAACCTGGCCGAATCCGCGCAGAACTTTGAGGACCGCAAGAAGGGTTCCAAGGCCAAAGACGGCGATCAGGTTGTGATCGACTTCAAAGGCTCGGTCGATGGCGACTATTTTGAAGGCGGCACGGGCGAGGATTATCCGCTGGTGCTGGGTTCGAACTCGTTCATTCCCGGTTTTGAAGCGCAGCTTGTTGGTGCCAAATCCGGTGACGAAGTGAAAGTTGAAGTCAGCTTTCCGGCAGAATATGGCGCGGAAAATCTGGCAGGCAAAGCGGCTGTGTTTGAATGCACCGTGAAAGCCGTAAAAGGCGCTGTTCCGGCCGAAGTGAACGACGAATTGGCCAAGAAATACGGTGCCGAAGATTTGGCCGCGTTGAAGGGTCAGATTTCCGAGCGTTTGGAAGCTGAATATCAAGGCGCTGCCCGCGCGGTGATGAAGCGGTCTTTGCTGGACCAGCTGGATGTTTTGGTGAAGTTTGAGCTGCCACCTTCGTTGGTGGAAGCTGAAGCCGGCCAAATCGCGCACCAGCTGTGGCATGAAGAAAACCCAGAGGTTCAGGGTCACGACCACGGGGCTGTTGAAACCACGGATGAGCATAAAAAGCTGGCCGAACGGCGCGTTCGCTTGGGGCTTTTGTTGGCCGAAGTGGGCCGCAAGGCTGAGGTGACTGTCACGGATCAGGAAATGACCCAAGCGGTGATGACTCAGGCCCGTCAATATCCGGGGCAAGAGCGTCAGTTCTTTGAATATGTCCAGAAAAACCAGCAAATGCAGCAGCAGCTGCGCGCGCCGATTTTTGAAGACAAAGTGGTTGATCATATCGTGGCCGGGGCGAAAGTTTCGGACAAAGAAATCAGCAAAGAAGACCTGCAAAAGGCGATTGAAGCCTTGGACGAAATGTAAGCGTAAGCGGTTTTTGCGATTAAGAATTGGGGGCCGTGCCTGTGGGTGCGGCCCTTTTTTTGTACCGATTGAATCGCGCGCGGACAAAGTTGTAACGCTTTGATTTCACGCCATAACGCGTTTTTTGTTTACCAAATCTTAACCTGCGTTCGCACGCGTTCGCGGTCAAAAAAGGCCCTAACCCCATGCCCGATTTTCTTCCTGATCTGCCGACCGACATGATCTTGGCCGCCCTTGGCCGCGCGCCGGGCAATGAGCTGAAGACGGGCAAGTTTGACAGCCCCGATTCGTCCAGCGCCTTGGTGGCCAACGCCTTTGGCTGGTTTTTGGACCGCGCCAAGATGATGCCGATGCTGCCGGGCGGGCTGGGGCAAGCGAAATCGGTAAAGCTGGAGGCCGAGATGCGGTTTCCGTGGGCGGGGGGCAAGCACCCTTGGCTGGATGTCGAGATTGAAACCGACCGCTATTTGATCGGGATCGAACATGCCCGCTATGAGCCGTTTCGTCCCGCCAAGGCCAACAGCTTTTCGGAAAACTTTGACCGCAAGGTCTGGGGCGAAAAGATGGAAGGCTATACCCGCATTCGGCGCACCCATGCCAATGGCGCGCGCCGTTTCACCTGCCTTGACGATGTGCAATTGGTGAAAGACGCCTACGGACTGCGCACCGAAGGGCACCGGCGCAAACTGCGGCCTGTGTTGCTGTATCTTTACGCCGAGCCTACGACATTTGCGAATGGCCGCGAAGTGGACCCGGCCAAGATCGCCGCCCACCGCGCCGATATTCAACTGTTTGGCGAAAGCGTTGAAGGCGATGAGGTGGCGTTTTTGGCGATTGCCTGGGCGGATATGCTGGCGCTGTGGAGCCGGGGCAAAATGCCTGTGGCGGACCATGCCGCACGGGTGGCGGAGCGGTTTGGGCCGCTTTAGGGCAAAGCGGGTCGGTTTTGTGCGCGAGCTTTCATAGTGTTGCGGATGTGACTTTGCAGCAATTGCCCCTTAGGCATGCGGGTGCATCACCGCTGATTCGGGGGCTGTCAAAGGCCGCTATGCGGACTTTTCTGCCGTTGGCTGCGGTTGGGCGAATGTCCGCTAAAGGCGGGAATTCAAAACAGTGCACCTAGGCCGAAACTGCGTTAGCTCTAAGATTTTGTTAGCATTGCGTGATTTCAACTGTTCGCCCAAACGGCCAACACCTAGCTCGGCGCTGCAGTTCGATGATTACTCGCAACATAACACCTCCATGGGTGCCGGAAATGAACGGTCAGATTTTTGTCAAGATTTGGTCTAGCGACC
>CBDTUV010000199.1:0-5597 GCA_965363575.1 uncultured Pseudorhodobacter sp.
TAATCAAACCGCCGTCACAAGCCCAACCGCTTAAAAGCCTGATCCAGCGCTTGCCAATTTTGCAAGCGCAAGCGGACCGGCAAGGTCAGCACCTTTGGCCGAAAGGCTGCGGGCAGGCGAACGGCGTCTTTTTCGGTGGTGACAAGCTGGGCGCCAAGGCTTGCGGCCTCATGCTCTAACCGGCGCAGAAGGGTGTCGGAAAACGGTTGGTGATCGCTTAACCCTTCCGTGCGCAGAACATTGGCCCCGGTGCTGCGCAGGGTGGCAAAGAACTTTTCCGGGTGGCCGATGCCTGCAAAGGCAAGCACCTTTTCATCCGTCCAATCCATGCCCATTTGCAGCACCTCAAGCTGGCCGTGCAGGTGGGGCAAGGGCATCGGCCAAAGGGCTGCAAACTGGTCTTGGGCGGCGGGCGCGCCAATGGACAGCAGCATATCGGCGCGGGCAAGGCCAATTGGCACGGGTTCGCGTAAGGGGCCTGCTGGCAAGCAGCGACCATTGCCAAAACCGCGCTGGGCATCGACCACGACGATCGACAGATCCTTAACGACGGCAGGGTTTTGAAACCCGTCATCCAGCAACACGACCTGCGCGCCAGCGGCCTGCGCCGCCTGCACACCAGCGGCCCGGTCGCGGGCCACCCAAGTGGGCGCAAAGGCTGATAGCAGCAAAGGCTCATCGCCGGTATCAGCCGCCTTGTGGCGCCGCTCATCCACCCGCAATGGGCCCGACAGCCGCCCCCCATGGCCGCGTGATACCACATGCACCGCAGTACCGCGTGCCGCCAAACGTTCAATCAAGGCGATGGTGGTGGGGGTTTTGCCAGTGCCGCCTGCGTTCAGGTTGCCGATGCAAACCACCGGAATATCGGCCTTGAACGCGCCGGGCTTGCGCAAGCGCCGCGCTGTGGCGGCAGCATAAACCCAACCCAGCGGGGCCAACAGGCGCGCGCGCAGGCCGGGGGTGCTGGGCGGGCGATACCAAAAGCCGGGCGCCCGTATGAGGCTTTCCATCAAGAGGCCTCATCCAGCAGTTTGCACAAGGTTGTCACGGTTTTATCTGTCGCCTCGGCCCCGTCTGATTCCACGCCCCAAGCCAATTGCGCCAGCCTTGCCACGCGGTCGGGCGACAACAGCTCACCCAGAGACGCCGCGAGATCACGCTCATCCGCAACAAGGCTGGTGGCCGATGCTGCCGCCAGCCGCCCGAGGGCTGCGCCAAACTGCCCGCCGCGTGGTCCGTGGATGATGGCAGAGCCAAGGGCTGCCGCCTCCATCGGGTCGCGGGAAATGCCTGTATCGGTTAAACCGCCGCCGATATAGGTGATGGGGGCAAGGCGGTACCACAGGCCAAACTCAACGCCCGGATCGGTGATAAACACCTGCACATCGGCCTCGGGCTCTTCCTCGCGGTTGCGGCAGGCGATGGTCCAACCTTCGTTCTGTTCCATTTGTTCGGCCAAGGCGGGGATGCGGGCCGGGTCTTGGGGGGACAAGATCAAAAGCAAACGATGGGCCAGCTTCATCGCGGAGCGATGGGCGCTTATCACAGCACGCTCTTCGGCCTGGGGCAGGCCAGCGGCAAACCAGACCGGGCGGGTGTTCAGAACGGATGCAAGCGCTGTGCGCTCGGCCTCGGCGCAGGGCAGCACGGCGCTGGGGTATTCCATGCGGCCTGTGACCTGCACGATCTGGGATGGTGCGCCCGCGCGGCGCAAAGCGCGGGCGGCTGTTTGATCGACCACCAAAACGGCACTAAAGCTGCCCAAAAGGCCACGTTTCAGGCCCGGCCACCACCCTTCGCGCCCGCGCAGAATGGTGGGGGTGCGCGCATCGACCAACGCAACCGGAATCCGGCGCTCATGCGCCTCATGCAGCAAGGCGGGGCGCAGTTCTCCTTCGGCAAAGGCGATCAGATCGGGTTTCCAATGGTCCAGAACGGCGCGGCTGTCTGCGGTGGTGTCAATCGGCGCGGGTTGCCAGATAATACCGGAATGGCGCAAGGAGGGCTGGGTTGGGCTGGTGAGCAGGATGTTCAGACTGTGGTCTTCTTCCAGCTTGGCCGCGAGGCCGATCATTTGCGCCGCACTGTCCGGCCCCGGCGCATGCAGCCACACAAGCTTGCCCGGTGGCCGACGTGGACGGTCCACCTGAGTGGCTGTCGCCGCGCGATTGGCGATATTGTAAAGGGTCAGGCCAAGGGAATAGGCCATAGGATGCGATCAGCCCCCAAGCTCTTCGGTCGAAGAGGCGGCTTGCCCCTCATCGCGCAGGCGGTGGATGTGGGCGATGAAATAACGGGTCTGCGCCTCGTCCACGGTGCGCTGCGCCTCGGCTTTCCACGCCTTGAACGCGGAATCGTAATTGGGGAACATGCCGACGATATGGATATTGTCAGGGTCTTTGAACGTGGTGCCTTGGGTGCTGACAAGCTCCCCGCCGAATACGAGGTGAAGGCGCTGGGTCATGGGTGTCTCCGATCTTAGGACGTGCGATTTGCCCTAAGGTAGCCTGCCTAACGGATGGGCGAAAGGGGCTGCGCGCGCCCGTTTAGACCCTTGTCCTTTAGGCACCCACCACTTGTGTGATCGCGGTAGACAGCTTGTCAGTCAACTCGCCAATCTGCGCGTCCGAGATGATAAAGGGCGGGGCCAGCAGCACATGATCACCCTGCCGCCCATCAATGGTGCCGGACATGGGATAGCAAATCAAACCCGCCTCAAACGCCGCTTTCTTGATCTTGCCCGCCACGCCGCGTGTGGGGTCAAAGGGCGCTTTGGTTTCACGGTCAGCAACCAATTCGATACCGCGAAACAGGCCGCGCCCGCGCAGATCACCGACATGGGGGTGTTGGCCGAAACGGTCGGTCAAGGCATCTGCCAGCTTGGCCCCTTGTTCTTGAACGCGCGGCAACAAGCCCCGGTTCAGGATGGCATTGACCACGGCCAGCCCGCCTGCGGTTGCCGTGGGGTGGCCGATATAGGTGTGGCCGTGTTGGAAAAAGCCTGACCCATTGGCGATGGTGTCATAGATTTTACCCGAACAGAGCATGGCCCCTATGGGCTGATAGCCCGCACCCAAACCTTTGGCGATACAGGCGATATCAGGGGAAATGCCGTCATGTTCGCAGGCAAACAAGGTGCCGGTGCGGCCCATGCCACACATCACCTCATCCAATATCAGCAGGACACCATATTGGTCGCAAATTTCGCGGATGCGTTTGAAATAACCGGGGGCGGGGGTCAAGGCGCCTGCGGTGGCACCGACCACAGGTTCGGCCATAAAGGCCATGACCGTTTCGGGGCCAAGCCGCAGAATTTCCGTCTCTAACGCGTTGGCGGCACGCAACCCGTAAGCCTCGGCCGTCTCACCCGGTTCTTGCAGGCGGTATTCATAGCAAGGGTCAATGTGGCTGACATCCAGCAGCAACGGGCCAAACTGCGCGCGCCGCCATTCGTTGCCACCCGCTGAAAGCGCGCCGATGGTGTTGCCGTGATAGCTTTGCTTGCGGGCAATCAGCTTGGCGCGCTGGGGTTGGCCGTTTTCGACATGGTATTGCCGTGCAAGTTTTATCGCGGCCTCGGTCGCCTCGGACCCGCCAGAGACGAAATACACGCGGTCAAGGCCTGCGGGCGCGTTGGCAATCAGCAAATCGGCCAGCGCCTCGGCGGGTTCAGAGGTGAAAAAGCCGGTATGTGCAAAGGCGAGTTTATCAAGCTGTGCCTTGATCGCCGCCGTGATTTCCGCGTCACCATGACCCAGACACGACACAGCCGCGCCGCCAGACCCGTCCAGATAGCGTTTGCCGGTGCTGTCGATCAGATAGCAGCCTTCACCGCCCACAGCCGTAGGGGTGATTTGCTTGGTGTGGCGGGGGAAAATATGGCTCATATCGCGGCCCTTTGGTTGGGGGTAGCGGAGAGGGAACTGCCTGCCTCTGTGGTTTCGGAGGGAGGGTTTTTGGGCTTGGTTTCAGGCGTATAAATCCGCCGCACCTCATCCGGGCCGCCGTATAGGTTCAAATGCCACGTCCCGCGCGGCCAACGCAGTTCCATCGTGCCAAGGCGCGGGCGGTAGACGGCGGTGTAAAGCGTGCCAAACCCTTGATCAAACTGAATGGAATAAAGCGGGGGGCGCAGGAAGGCTGCGATGAACTTTTCCTCGGGTTCTACATGCCCGGTCAGGCGTTGCAGCAAAAACCGTTCGCGTTCCACCGTGGCGGTCATGCGGGCGTGGGCATCCCATTCCACCTTTTCCTGATGGTTGGTGGCCACGGCGGCGTGGGTGATGATGGCCGGGCGATCCGGGGCCATAAAGGCGGTCAGAAAGTTGCGCTTGGCGTCCAGCACGGTGACATTATAGCTCATATGCGTGGGAATGCGGGCAAGGGCGGCCCCGGCCTGTTCGGCCGTGGTGCAGGTTTGCAGTACATAGCGCAAGATCAACGGCACGCCAAAGCCATCGCCCACCACGCGCCGCCCGCCAAAGGTCAGCGACACCGCAAGCCCTGCGTCATTCATCCCATCGACAAGGCCCCAAAGCCCATCGGATGTGCCAATGACATTGCGGCCTTGCCAGCAGGTGTGCAGGACGATGCGTTCAAACGCGTTGGGGTTATAGTCGTAATTGCGCACCAGCATCGGTTCTTTGCCCGGCCAAATCGCTTGGCTGCAACCCGAAAGATAGGGCGGGGGGCGGTAAAAGCTAAGGAAACGCGCGGCAAGATCGCCGCCGCCTGCCAACGCGCAAAGATGTTCATAGAGCGGCAGGATTTCCGGCATATGGGTTTTCAGCGCTTTAAGGCTTTCCCAATAGGTTGGGCGCGCGTCGATCCCTTCGCGCATCCACCAGGTTTTATACTCTGGCCATAGCTCAGCGAATAGCCCGGCCCACTTGGGGCCGGGCTCTGGCTCGCTAATGCTGCGCCAGATCAGTTCCATTACATCATCTTAAAGGCAGGGTCTGCAAAGGCCGGGCCTGCCTCGGCCACGGGCAATGGATCTGCCTTGAACGCCGATTTGATACCATGAATCCAACGCTTTGCGCGTTCGTTCAGCTGGAAGCTGTTGGTCATGGACCGGCCACGCGTGACCAAGATACCAAGATCAGCGCCTTCATAGCGGTAATCACCGGGCTTGAGGATGCGCAAGAAGAACGCTTCGTTTTCCGATTCCACGGCGCGGCGGTGATAGTCAAAGCGGTCAAACACCACGCGGCCATCTTCTAGCATCTTATAAATGCCAGTTTGCGGCGCGTCTGTCAGGATGTCCACACTGTCATCGGTGTGTTTGATGACCATCTGGCTCCAGCCATCAATCATGTTCGGGTTGGCCCAACGGCTGTTCAACTCTGCCACGTCCAGCTTGAACTGCGCCTTGGAAAATTCCAGCAGGTGGAACAAGAACAACGGCGCATCCGCATGGGCAAAGGCCGCGTGGTTGGTCATCGAGCTGGCACCGGTGATGCGCGGGTTCAGCTCTCCCAACCAGATATCGCCGGTTTTCTTGTCGATGAGATAATCAAGCTCGAAATAGCCGCGATACCCTTCTTTGCGCAACTGCTCACCGAATTTGAAGGTAAGATCACGGGCGGTTTGAC
>CBDTUV010000200.1:0-5586 GCA_965363575.1 uncultured Pseudorhodobacter sp.
GGCAAAGCAAGACGCGGTTATTGCTGAACCCGTCAAGGCCATGCCAGCACCAGCTCCAGCACCCGTGCAAACCGCACCCGCCGCAGCGCCAGTTGCAAAAGCGGCCCCAAAACCCGCCGCCAAGGCAGCCCCTGCGGCAAAAGCCAAAGCGAAAGCCGCTCCGAAAGCTGTTGCCAAATCTGCTTCTGCTGCCAAAGCGACAGCGCCAAAGCCTAAGGCAGAGCCAAAAGCCCGCCCCGTGGCCGCCGATGGAAAGCCCGAACTGTTGAAAGCCGCGCGTGGTGGCAAGGCGGACAATTTGAAAGAAATCAAAGGCATTGGCCCCAAACTAGAGGCGATGCTGCACAAGATGGGCGTTTTCCACTTTGACCAAATCGCGTCATGGCGCGCGGCCGAGGTGGACTGGGCCGATGCCAATATCGAAGGCTTCAAAGGCCGCGTGACCCGCGATGACTGGGTCGCACAGGCCAAGACTTTGGCCGCAGGCGGCGCGACCGAATTCTCGGCTCGCGTTGGTAAGGGTGGGGTGTATTAAGATGTCCAAACCGCAGCCCAGCAAAACAGATATCCAGAACGCGCGCGACGCGCGTCTGGTGGCCATCGTGCTGGTTGGCACAATGGCGCTGTGGCTGGGGGCGCAATGGATGGGAGGGCATTTCGGCTGGGAGGCGCGCTTTGTCTTTCTGTTCGACTTTGCCGCATTGGCCGGGTTCGTTTGGACCATGGTCGTAACATATCGGATCTGGCGTCGGCAAAAAGCCGCGTCTGGGAATAATTGAGGGCATGACATGCTGAAAGATCAAGATCGGATCTTTACCAATCTTTACGGGATGCATGACCGCACCCTTGCCGGCGCCAAAAAGCGTGGGCATTGGAACGGTACGGCAGGGTTTATCGCCAATGGGCGCGGCTGGTTGGTTGACCAGATCAAGGCCTCTGGCCTTCGTGGGCGTGGCGGTGCGGGCTTTCCCACCGGGCTAAAATGGTCGTTTATGCCCAAGGAAAGCGATGGTCGCCCGTCGTATCTGGTCATCAACGCCGACGAATCCGAACCCGGCACCTGCAAAGACCGCGAGATCATGCGCCATGATCCGCACACGTTGATCGAAGGCGCGCTGATTGCGTCTTTCGCGATGGGGGCCAATGCCTGCTACATCTATATTCGCGGTGAATATGTTCGCGAAAAAGAGGCGCTGCAGGCCGCGATTGATGAATGTTATGACGCTGGGCTATTGGGCAAAAATGCTGCTGGGTCGGGCTGGGATTTTGACTGCTATCTGCACCACGGTGCCGGCGCCTATATCTGCGGTGAGGAAACCGCGCTGCTGGAAAGCCTTGAAGGCAAAAAAGGCATGCCACGGATGAAGCCGCCATTTCCCGCGGGTGCAGGCCTTTATGGCTGCCCGACAACCGTGAACAATGTGGAATCTATTGCTGTAGTGCCCACTATTCTGCGCCGTGGTGCCGATTGGTTTGCAGGCTTTGGTCGCCCCAATAACGCAGGCACCAAGCTGTTTGGCATTTCGGGTCATGTGGTAAACCCTTGTGTTGTCGAAGAAGAAATGTCGATCACCTTGCGCGAACTCCTTGACCGTCACTGTGGCGGCGTTCGCGGCGGCTGGAAGAATATCAAGGCCGTGATCCCCGGTGGGTCATCTGTGCCGATGCTGAATGCCGCGCAATGCGACGATGCTATCATGGATTTCGACTGGCTTCGTGAGCAGCGGTCGGGCCTTGGCACAGCGGCTGTGATCGTGATGGACCAAAGCACCGATGTGATCAAAGCGATCTGGCGGTTGTCAAAATTCTACAAGCACGAATCTTGTGGCCAATGCACCCCGTGCCGCGAAGGTACGGGTTGGATGATGCGCGTGATGGACCGTCTGGTGCGTGGCGAGGCCGAGGTTGAAGAGATCGACATGTTGTTGTCTGTGACCAAGCAAGTCGAAGGTCACACCATTTGCGCGCTTGGTGATGCGGCGGCTTGGCCGATCCAAGGCCTTGTGCGGCATTTCCGAGAAGAGATCGAAGACCGCATTAAGGCCAAGAAAACCGGGCGCATGGGCGCCATGGCGGCAGAGTAAGGACCGGACATGTTGCACCCCGTACTTCCCTTGACACTCGGCGCGCTGGCCCTTTCGGCCTGCGTGTCCACGCCCGCCCCGGTGGCGCGTGGTCCGATTGTGTTGGACGGGGTGGAATATGGGGTGGCGAAAACCGGTTCGGGCGCGCTGGAAGTGCGCCGTATGGGCCGTCCCTTTGAAAACTGGGAAGGGATGGAGGCGCAGCGCGCCGCCGCACAGTATTGTGTGGGCCGCGCGCAAACCTCGATCAATGATCGGTTCCGTGACAATGCTTGGTTGATTGTGAGGGGCTGCGCATGACAATGCATCTGGCAGAACTGAACGTTGGCCGCCTTTTGGCCCCCACAGATGACCCGCGCGTGGCCGAGTTTATGGACGCGCTGGACCGGGTGAACGGCCTTGGCAAGCGGATGCCGGGCTTTGTGTGGATGATGGAAGGTTCGGGCGAACCGGGCACTGGCAACACCGATGCGAAAATCGGCGGCGACCCGCAATATGTGTCAAACCTGACGGTGTGGGAGGATGTGGCCAGCCTTGAGACTTTTGTCTGGAAAACGGTCCACAAACAATTTTATGACCGCCGCGCCGATTGGTTTGAGGTGTTGGGTCAAATGCATTTTGTGATGTGGTGGGTGCCTGCGGGCCATCAGCCTACTTTGGATGAGGCGCTGGAAAAACTAGCGTATAAACAAGACCATGGTGATAGTGATGCGGCCTTTGGCTGGTCCTATCTGAATGAGGCGCAGGCGTGGAAAACCCACGGTTGCGCGGAAGTTGCGGCGGAGTAGTGGCATGTCCAACCTAAAGAAAATCATCATCGACGGGATCGAAGTCGAAGTGGAAGGCGCAATGACGCTGATCCAGGCCGCCGAAGTGGCAGGCGTGGAAATTCCGCGTTTTTGCTACCACGAACGGCTAACCATCGCAGGCAACTGTCGCATGTGTCTGGTCGAAGTTGTGGGCGGCCCGCCAAAGCCCGCCGCATCCTGCGCCATGCAGGTCAAAGATTTGCGCCCCGGCCCCGAAGGCCAACCTCCCGTGGTGAAAACCAACTCGCCCATGGTGAAAAAGGCGCGTGAAGGCGTGATGGAGTTTTTGCTGATCAACCACCCCTTGGATTGCCCGATTTGCGACCAAGGCGGCGAATGTGATTTGCAAGACCAAGCCATGGCCTATGGCGTTGATTTCAGCCGCTACCGCGAGCCGAAGCGGGCGTCTGAGGATCTGGATTTGGGGCCGCTGGTTGCGACCACGATGACCCGCTGCATTTCCTGTACCCGTTGCGTGCGCTTTACATCGGAAGTGGCTGGCATTTTGACCATGGGCCAAACGGGCCGTGGTGAAGACGCTGAAATTACAACCTATCTGGGTGCGACCCTAGACAGCAACCTGCAAGGCAACATCATTGATCTTTGCCCGGTTGGTGCTTTGACATCAAAGCCTTACGCCTTTACCGCCCGTCCTTGGGAGCTGACAAAAACCGAATCCATCGACGTGATGGACGCGCTTGGTGCCAACATCCGCGTTGATACCAAAGGCCGCGAAGTCATGCGCATTTTGCCGCGCAACCATGACGGCGTTAATGAAGAGTGGATTTCGGACAAAACCCGTTTTGTTTGGGACGGTTTGCGCCGCCAGCGTCTTGACACCCCCTATATCCGTGAAAATGGCAAGCTGCGCAAAGCAGGTTGGGGTGAAGCACTGCAAGCCGCAGCAAACGCGATGAAGGGCAAAAAAGTCGTCGGTCTGGTTGGCGATCTGGCCCCGGTCGAGGCGGCTTTCAGTCTTAAAACCTTGGTCGAAGGCATGGGCGGCAAGGTTGAATGTCGCACCGACAAGGCAAAACTGCCCGCAGGCAACCGCTCGGCCTATGTTGGCACCGCGATGATCGAAGATATTGATACTGCAAAGTATATCTTGCTGGTCGGCACAAACCCCCGCATGGAATCGCCCGTCCTGAACGCGCGGATTCGCAAGGCTTGGTCGATGGGTTGCAATGTCGATCTGATCGGCCCTGCTGTGGATCTGACCTATGACTATGCCCACAAAGGCAATGACCGTGCGGCGCTGGTTAAACTTGCCAACACCAAATGCACAGATACGATCAAGGACGCCCCTTCGATCATCATCGTTGGTCAAGGCGCTTTGACCGAGGCTGACGGTGAGGCGGTTTTGTCGCAAGCGATGAAAATGGCCGAGGAAAGCAATTCCAAGCTGCTGATCTTGCACACCGCTGCGGGCCGTGTGGGCGCGATGGACGTAGGGGCCTATACCGAAGACGGTTTGACCCATGCGCTGGACGGTGCCGAAGTGATCTATAACCTTGGTGCTGATGAGGTGGACATCGCGCCCGGTGCTTTCGTGATATACCAAGGCAGCCACGGCGACCGTGGCGCACACCGTGCCGATATCGTGCTGCCGGGTGCCGCCTATACCGAAGAATCGGGACTGTTCGTGAATACCGAAGGCCGCCCCCAAATGGCCGCTCGTGCAGGCTTTGCACCGGGCGAGGCCAAGGAAAACTGGGCCGTTCTGCGCGCCTTGTCAGGGGAATTGGGGGCTGCTTTGCCGTGGGATAGCCTTGCCGTTCTGCGCCGCGCGATTGTCAAAGCGGTTCCACATCTGGCCGCGATTGACGACGTGCCTGAGAACGACTGGCAGCGGATTGCCTTGCGTGATCCGGGCCAAGCCGATTTCCGCTATGCGATCACGGATTTCTACCTAACCAACCCCATCGCTCGCGCGTCGGTGCTGATGGGCGAGATGTCGGCGCTGGCCAAGGCGCGGACAGACAAACCAATGGCGGCAGAGTAACCAATGACCCGTTTCGCCCAAATCTCGTGTTCTGTGTTGGCGGCAGCCAGCCTGTCGGCCTGCGTGCCGCCAGAAGACGACGTGACCGGGCGGTCCAATTTCACCCCCGGCTATGGCGGCATTCAAACCGTTTTGCTGGACGGTGATCTGGTTAATTTCCACGTGTCCATGACTGGCGCGCGGGACCAAGCGGATGTAGAGGCCTATGCCCGCTGTGCCGCTGCCCAATATGCGCTGATCCGTGGATTCGGATTTGCGCGCCATGTACGGACATCTGTGGCAAAATCGGGTGGTAATTGGCGCGGCGATGCGGTTTACACCATCTCATCATCGTTGCCCCGTGGTTCGGCCACGATTGACGCCGAAGTTGCCGTTCGCGATTGCGGCGCACAAGGGATACCGACGATATGACGACCACGCAGACCACGATAAAGACGAACACGAATAAGGCCGAGGGATAAAGGCGCATGGATCAATTTCTGCAAACGGGCTTGGGGATCACTTTGCTGATCGTCGCGCAGTGTCTTCTGGTTATCGCCTTTGTGATGATCTCTTTGCTGTTTCTGGTGTACGGCGACCGTAAGGTTTGGGCGGCGGTGCAAATGCGGCGCGGGCCGAACGTTGTAGGGGCCTTTGGCTTGCTGCAATCGGTGGCCGACGCGCTGAAATATGTGGTCAAGGAAATCGT
>CBDTUV010000201.1:0-5573 GCA_965363575.1 uncultured Pseudorhodobacter sp.
TTGGTCCAGACCAGTTCAAACAGTTCCTTGGCCATTTTTCCCGAAATCTCACCCGAGCCGATCAGATCAATAATGCCGCCCAGTTGATCGGCGGACATTGGCGTGTCAGCGATGGTCAGGCTTTCTTTGTTCAAACGGCCAAAGAGTTCGTTGATCACCCAGTTTGCGGTGATCTTGCCATCGCGGCCTTTGGCTACGGTTTCAAAGAAACCCGCGCTGTCGAGGTCAGCGGTCAGGACGTTGGCGTCATAATCGGTCAGGCCAAAATCGGCCATGAAACGGGATTTCTTGGCATCAGGCAGTTCGGGCATGGTGGCTGCGATATCATCGACCCACGCTTGCTCGATTTCCAGCGGCAGCAGGTCGGGGCATGGGAAATAGCGGTAATCATGCGCCTCTTCCTTGCTGCGCATGGAACGGGTTTCGCCTTTGTCCGGGTCATAAAGGCGGGTTTCTTGATGGACAGAACCGCCATCCTCGATAATCGCGATTTGGCGGCGCGCTTCAAAATCAATGGCTTGGGTCATGAAACGCATAGAGTTCATGTTTTTGATTTCGCAGCGGGTGCCAAGGTGGCTGAAGTCTTGGGTCGCTTGATATTTTTCATACTGGCCCGCGCGGCAGACCGACACGTTGACATCGGCGCGCAGGTTGCCGTTTTGCATATTGCCGTCACAGGTGCCCAAATAGCGCAGGATTTGGCGCAGTTTGGTGACGTAAGCGGTCGCCTCCTCAGCCGAGCGAATATCGGGGCGGCTGACGATTTCCATCAGCGCCACGCCCGTGCGGTTGAAATCAACAAAAGACATGGTCGGGTCCATATCGTGGATGGATTTGCCGGCGTCTTGTTCGAGGTGGATGCGTTCCACGCGGACAAGGCGGGCGATCCTTTGGCCATTTGGGCCGGGGGCGAGTTCGACCAGCACTTCGCCTTCGCCCACGATGGGGTGGTAGAGTTGGCTGATCTGATAGCCTTGCGGCAGGTCGGGGTAGAAGTAGTTTTTGCGGTCAAAAGCCGAGGTCAGGTTGATTTTGGCCTTCAGCCCAAGGCCGGAACGGACGGCTTGTTCAATGCAATATTCGTTGATCACAGGCAGCATGCCCGGCATCGCGGCATCGACAAAGGCCACGTTGGAATTGGGTTCCGCGCCGACTTGGGTAGAGGCACCCGAAAACAGTTTGGCGTTGCTTGAGACTTGGGCGTGGATTTCCAGCCCGATCACGAGTTCCCAATCATGCTTGGCCCCGGCGATGACCTTTGGCTTCGGGTTTTCATAGGTCAGATCAAGCATGGCGCGTCCCTTTAATGGCTTGGCTGTGGTTTACTTTCTTGTGCGGCGGGGTTCAAGTCGGGTCTTGGTCTTGGTTTTGGGCGGGCAGCATGCGCCCCACCATTTCGCCAAGATTGCGGCTGAGGGTGGGGCTTGCCATGATGCGTTCCAGCTGGGCGCGGATCAAGGCTTGGCGGTCCGCGCCGTAGCGGGGCCAGGTTTCAAAGGCGGTGGACATGCGCGCGGCGGTTTGCGGATTGACCGGGTCCAGCTTGATCAACCAATCGGCCAGCAGGGCGTAGCTGTCACCCGAGGCGTGGTGAAAGCCTGCGTGATTGCCCGACAGCGAGGCAATAACGGCACGAAAGCGGTTCGGATTTTTCCAATCGAAATCAGGGTCTTGGGTCAGGGTGCGGGTGGTTTTTGCTGTAGCATCGGGGGCGGCATAGGCCACTTGCAGCGCGAACCATTTGTCCATGACAAGGCGGTCGGATTGCCATTGATCGCGGAAGGCCGCGATTTGGGGTTGGCCTTGGCCGATTTCGAGGAGAGTGGCCAAAGCGCCCATTTGATCGGTCATGCAATTGGCATGGGCATAGGCTTGGGTGGCCGCATGCCCGCCGTCCAGCCGCGAGAGCAGTGCCAGCGCGCCAAGCCGCAGCGACCGCCGACCCGCCGCAGCCGCGCCCGGATCAAAGGGACCGGGGGTGGCAAGGTTGTCCAAGAGCGCGGGCAGACGGGGGGCGAGGTGCGCGGCCAGATCGGACAGCATGGTTTGGCGGGCCGTGTGGATGGTGGCCGGGTCCGGCACGTGGCCTGAGGCATGCAGGGTTTGGGCAAGGTCATCCTCTCCGGGCAGTCGCAGGGTCAAGGCGCGAAAGGCGGGGTCTTGGGTATCGTCAAAGGTGACGGTTTCAATGGCAGCCAGCCAATCGGCCGAGGTGGCGGCGTTTTCGGTGATTTTGCGGATCAGCACATCTTTGGCCAAGGCGCGCCCGGCCTCCCATTTGTTAAAAGGGTCGGTGTCATGCGCGAGCAAAAAGGCGCGTTCGGTGGCCGAGGTGTCACGGGTCAGGATCACCGGGGCGGAAAAGCCGCGCAGGATGGACGGCGTGGGACGCGCAGCGAGGCCTTTGAAGGTAAAGCTTTGGCGGGCCTCGGTCAGTTCGAGCACGGTTGTTGGCACCACCTCATCCCCGTTGGGATTGAGCAAGCCCACGGCCACGGGAATGACCTTGGGGTCTTTGTGTGACTGGCCAGGAGTGGGTGGGTTTTTCTGTTCAAAGTGAAGGGTATAGGCGCCATTGTTAAAGTCATCCGTGACGGTGACTTGCGGCGTGCCGGCTTGGGTGTACCACCGTTTGAACTGGGTCAGATCGCGGGTTGTGACATCCTCGAACACTTGCAGCCAATCCTCTATCGTGGCGGCGTCGCCGTCGTGGCGGGTGAAATAGAGATCAAGGGCGGCTTTGTACGCAGCATCCCCCACCAAGGCTTTCAGCATCCCGATGACTTCGGCGCCTTTTTCATAGATCGTGGCGGTGTAGAAATTGTTGATTTCCACATAGCTGTCGGGGCGGACGGCGTGGGCCAAGGGACCGCCATCCTCACGGAACTGGCGGGCGCGCAGGGTCAGCACATCCTCAATCCGTTTGACGGCATGGCTGCGCATATCGCCGGAAAACTGCTGGTCGCGGTAAACGGTGAGGCCTTCTTTCAAACACAGCTGGAACCAATCGCGGCAGGTGATGCGGTTGCCGGTCCAGTTGTGGAAGTATTCATGCGCGATGACAGCCTCTATCCGGGCATAGTCGTCATCGGTGGCGGTTTCGGGGGTCGCCAAAACCAGCTTGGAGTTAAAGATGTTTAACCCTTTGTTTTCCATCGCGCCCATGTTGAAATCATCGACCGCGACGATGTTGAAGATATCAAGATCATATTCGCGGCCATACACCTGTTCGTCCCATTTCATTGACCGGATCAGGCTGTCCATCGCATAGGCACATTTATGTTCGTCGCCGGGGCGGACATAGATGTTCAACGCGACGTGGCGGCCTGACATGGTGGTGAATGTGTCGGAATGGGCCACCAGATCGCCCGCCACGAGGGCAAACAGATAGGCCGGTTTGGGCCATGGGTCGTGCCACGCGCCCTGCCCCCCAACTTGGCCCCCAACTTGGCCCGCAACTTGGCCCGTTGGATTGCCGTTCGACAGTTGCACCGGCATATCGCTGTCCATCGTCACGTCAAACCGGGCCATGACATCGGGGCGGTCGGGGTAGTAGGTGATCTTGCGAAAGCCCTGCGCCTCGCATTGCGTGCAATACATACCGCCGGACATATAAAGACCGTCGAGCGAGGTGTTGGTTTGCGGCGAAATCTCTACCTCGGTTTCCAGCGTGAACGGACCTTGCGGCAGGTCGGCGGCGGGGATGGTCAGGCCTGTGGCGTCGGGCGTGTGGGCAAGGGGATTGCCGTTCAAGGACAAGGACTTGAGGATCAGGTTTTCACCATCAAGCCGCAGATCGCCCTGTGCGGCGGGGTTGGGCGCGAAGGACAGACGCGCCCGCACGCGGGTTTGCGTGGGGTGCAAGGTGAAATGCAGGGCCACATGATCAAGCAGATAGGGAAAAGGCGTGTAGTCGGCCAAATGGATCGCTTTGGGGGATGGGTTGGTCATGCGTCTGGCCTTTGTCTGGGGGTCATTTCGCGCCACGTTAGCGCCGAGGTGCAAAGGGTTCAACCGCCCATGCCGCACAAATAGGGGTTTACGAATCTATCGCAACCGCTACATCTATGTTCTATGAATGTTCTTGTTTGGTATAAGCGCGATTTGCGGGTCGAGGATCACGCGGCCTTGTGTTTCGGCGCAAGCCTTGGTGCGGTTTTGCCTTTGTATATTGCCGAGCCGGAGTATTGGGCGCTGCCCGACACATCGGCGCGGCAATGGGAGTTTTTGACTGAGACGCTGGCCGGGTTGCGGCGTGATTTGGCCGGGCTTGGTGCGCCGTTGGTGGTGCGGGTGGGCGACGCGGTGGAGGTACTGGCGCGGCTGTGCAAGCAAAACGCGGTGACGCGGATTGTAAGCCACCAAGAGGTCGGAAATGCATGGACTTTTGCGCGCGATCAACGGGTTATGGCTTGGGCGCGCAGCGTGGGGATTGAGTGGACGGAGCTGCCAACGGGCGGCGTGCGGCGCGGTGTGCGCGGGCGCGCGGGCTGGGATACGGCGCGGGCGGGTTATGCCGAAGCTGAGGTGCTGGCGGCCCCATCCTTGCGTATGGTGGCAGGTATTGAGCCGGGCGTTATTCCCAATGCGCGGGCGTTGCGCATGGCGCCGGACGTATGCCCGCACCGCCAAATGGGCGGGCGGGCGCAAGGTGTGGCGCTGATCGACAGCTTTTTGGCGCAGCGGGGTTTGGGGTATCGGCGGTCAATGTCGGCGCCGTTGAGTGCCGAGCGGGCCTGTTCGCGCCTGTCGCCCTATTTGGCGGTGGGAGCGATTTCGGCGCGCGAGGTGGAACAAGCGGCGACAGCACAACTGGCCGCACGGCCGGGGCCGGAGTGGGCGGCGAATTTGCGGGCGTTTCAAAGCCGGATCGCGTGGCGCGCACATTTTACCCAAAAGCTGGAACACGCGCCGCAGATGGAGCGTTTGGCGATGCACCGCGCGGCGGACCAGTTGCCCGGGCGGATGGCGCAAGGGGCGCTGTTTGATGCGTGGGCTGCGGGGGCAACGGGCCTGCCCTATCTGGATGCCTGCATGCGCTATTTGGCGGCGACTGGATGGATCAATTTTCGGGCGCGCGCGATGCTGACATCGGTTGCGACCTATCATCTGTGGTTGGATTGGCGTGCGGTGGGGCATGTTCTGGCACGGCGGTTTACCGATTACGACCCCGGTATTCATTGGCCGCAAATCCAGATGCAATCGGGGATGTCGGGGATCAACCGCTTGCGAATTTACAACCCGATCAAGCAAGGATTGGACCAAGACCCGTTGGGCAGCTTTACCCGGCGCTGGGTGCCGGAGCTGGCCAGCGTGCCAGATGGGTTTTTGCAAATGCCGTGGAAATGGCCGGGCGCGCAGGGTGTTTTGGGTCGCCGCTATCCTGAACCGGTGATTGATGTGGCCTTGGCCGCCAAGGCTGCACGGGCCGCGATGGGGCCCTTGCGGCAAGAGGGCCGCTTTGCGGCGGATGCGGCGGTGTTGATTGAAACCCACGCCAGCCCTGCCCAAAACCCATTGTTTTTCAATGACCGCAAGGCAGGGATGCGGCGCGCGCGCCCTGCCTTGGCGGG
>CBDTUV010000202.1:0-5518 GCA_965363575.1 uncultured Pseudorhodobacter sp.
CTGCCATATCAAAGAGGCGGCAAATTTAGGGTCGTGCTGGTTTGGTCCCCCCTGCGTTTCGCAGGTCAAACTGGCTTTAATTATGCCTCCGGATCTGTCCTTGGGTCCGGAGGCTTTTATTTTGTGTGGAATCCACTGCGTTGGGCAGGGATTTTTGAACGAGTGCCGCGTTTTATTGGTTGATGCCAGCTCCCAAATCGGTGTCGATGGACCTTTGAAACGTTGGGTGCGGTCATAGTTATCTGACCCCCGGCCCATCCAGTCGGAATGGCCGACCCGTTACGCGCCCTTTCCCCTGTTCCCGGGAAAGGGCGCTTTTTTTCGCACGGGGGCTGTGCGCCAAGGTGGGTTTGGAAATGCGGTAAGCTGACGTAGGTTAGAGCAGTCCTCAACCAACGGAGTCTGACGATGACCGCGACCTTGCCCGCCGAAACCAGCATTGGCCATGTTCATCTGAAAGTGGCAGACCTTGACCGCGCGCTGGGGTTTTACCGCGATGTCTTGGGGTTTGCGGTGCAGCAACGCTATGGCGACCAAGCGGTTTTCCTTGGGGCGGGGGGGTATCATCACCACATCGCGCTGAACACTTGGGACAGTTTGGGCGGAACACCTGCACCAGATGGGCATACCGGGCTGTACCATGCTGCGATTTTGTTTCCCGACCGCGCCAGCCTTGCGCAGGCGGTGAAACGGGTGATTGCGGCGGGGATTGTGCTGGACGGTGCTGCCGATCATGGCGTGTCCGAAGCGGTGTATCTGCGCGACCCCGATGGCAATGGGATAGAGCTGTACCGCGACCGCGCGCCTGCCGATTGGCCGCGCGACGCGGACGGGGCGTTGCGCATGGGTAATGCACGGCTGGATATGGCGGCCTTGTTGGCCGAGGCGGGCGCATAGCGCCGCTTTACATGGTGCGCAAACAGCCCTAGACCCAGCGGCTTTCGCAGGGCAAGGAAATCGGTGATGGCGCAGGCAGTAAAGGTGTGTGGCATCGACTTTGGCACATCGAATTCGACCGTATCCATCTTGGAAAATGGCACCTCGCGTTTGATTGCGTTGGAAGGGACAGCACCAACCATTCCATCGGCGGTGTTTTGGGACAGTGACGGTGCGCCCCCGGAATTTGGCCGCGCCGCGATTGCCGCCTATACCGAAGGCTGGGATGGGCGGTTGATGCGGGGGCTGAAATCCACGCTGGGGTCATCCTTGATCCATGAAAAAACCCGTGTGGGCGACCGGGCCTTGGCGTTTACCGATATCCTTAGCAGCTTTTTCGGCCACTTGCGGGACAAGCTGGACGCGGTGCAACCCGGCACGCGCCACGCGGTTTTTGGCCGGCCTGTGCATTTCGTTGATGATGACGCAGAGGGCGATGATGCCGCCCAAGATGTGCTGCACGCGATTGCGCGCGACAATGGGTTTGACCATGTCGCCTTTCAGTTTGAACCGATCGCCGCCGCCCTGCATTACGAGTCGACCGTTCAGGCCGAAGAATTGGTGTTGATCGTCGATATCGGCGGCGGCACGTCTGACTTTTCCATTCTGCGCGTATCGCCTGCCGGGCGAGTAAAGGCCAACCGTGACAGCGATATTTTGGCCAGCCACGGCATACGCGTGGGCGGCACCGATTTTGACCGCTTGTTGTCGGTGGCCCAAGTGATGCCTGCGCTGGGCCTTGGGTCACTGATCAACAAGGGCAAAAACCCGATGCCTTTGCACTATTATTACGATCTGGCGACATGGCACCGGATCAACGCGCTTTATGCCGGGCGGGCGCTGACGGAGTTGAAAGAGATCAGGTTTGACGCGGACGCGCCGCTTGTGCTGGACCGCCTGATCCGTGTGATAGAGGAGCGGACGGGCCATTCCATCGCCATGGCGGTTGAGACGGCCAAGATTGAACTGTCAGACACATTGGCCACGCCGATATACCTGACCGAGTTTATCGGGTTGGATACTGGTGCCACCCGCGCGATGTTTGACGCGGTGGTCACCAAACCCGTGGTCCGGATTACCGAGGCGATTGCCGTGGTTTTGGCACAGGCGGGGGTGAGTGCCGAACAGATTGGCACTGTGTTCATGACCGGTGGGTCGTCAAGCCTGCCTGTGGTGCAATCGGCGGTGCGGGCTTGTTTGCCCGGTGTGCGGATTGCCACGGGCGACCTTTTGGGCAGCGTTGGCACCGGGCTTGCGCTGGACGGCGCGCGGCGGTTTGCCTGACCCCACGGTGTAGGGGAAACCAAACCAAGTTGGATATTTATGAACAGATGGTGGGGGGTTAGGCCAGTTTAGCGCCGTTTTTGGTAAGGCGTTCCGAATTGGCGCGCGTTGCGTTGCGCATCGGCGCAATCGCGGCGGCGGCAATTTCATCGGGCGATCCGCCGGCCATGGTGACATTGCCCACATCGGTAGTGGCTTGGGCCATCGCTTCAAGCTTTTCGGTGACCATGCGACTGTTTTCTTGCGAATCGACCGACCAAAGGCCCGCCATACCCATCACACGCATGTGGATGACGTTATGCGCCTCGACCATAATCATGCCTATATCCAAGGCATTTTCAAAGTAATTGGCGATATTTGGCAGCTTGGTCATATTTTTTTCCTACAAATCTGGTGCCACCCATACACTATGCTGCACTGCAGCATAGGGGAAATATTGGGAAAATGCCGCATTTTTGCGTGTGGCGTGCTTTGCTGACACTTTTGGTGCGCTTGGAGGGGCTGGACCATGGGCGGGCAGGGTGGTTAAGTTACCGTGCAGTTTTGAAAGGCGATCACATGGCATTTGGCACCAATATCCGTACCTATTTTCAGGGCAAATGGCATGACGGCAATGTGCCGGTGATGCGGGCATCGGATCATGGGATGTGGCAAGGCTCGTCCATCTTTGACGGGGCGCGGCAGTTTGATGGGGTTGCGCCTGATTTGGCAAAGCATTGCGCGCGGGCCAACAGGTCAGCCGAGGCGCTGATGATCACGCCCACCCTTACCACTGAGGAGATGGAGGCCATCGCGCGTGACGGCTTGCGGACCTATGGCGCGGGCCAAGCGGTCTATGTGCGGCCAATGTATTGGGCGCTGGATGGATCGGACCTTGGTGTGGCCCCCAAGGAGGGATCAACCGGCTTTGCGATGGCATTGGAAGAGGTGGCGATGCCCGACCCAGAGTTTGCGACCACGCTGACACGCACCCGGTTTCGCCGCCCGGTGCTGGAGGATAACGTCTGCAATGCCAAGGCGGGCTGTTTGTACCCCAACAACGCGCGGATGCTGGTCGAGGCGAAGTCCAAAGGGTTCGGCAATGCGCTGGTGGCCGATGCGATGGGGAATGTGGCGGAAACCGCGACCGCCAATGTGTTTATGGTGCGCGACGGTGTGGCCTTTACCCCGATTGGCAATGGGACGTTCTTGTCAGGCATCACGCGGGCTCGCCACATTGCCAACCTGCGCGCCGATGGGGTGGAGGTGGTGGAAACCGTGCTGACATTTGACGATTTCCACGCCGCGGATGAGGTGTTTTTATCCGGCAACTTTGCCAAGGTGACCCCGGTCAAGGCGTTTGACGACACGCAATATCAAATTGGTCCGATGACCCGCAGGGTGCGGAGCCTCTATTGGGATTGGGCGCATAGCGCAGGGGCTTAAGGCCAAAGGACGCAAAACTGAAACAGCGATCTGTGGCTTTCCGATGTGTAACGCTTGCCAGTAGGGGGGCAGATACGTCATGATCTGGCTGCAAACGCGAGGGATGATATGCGCAAGTTTATGGTGGTACTGGATGACAGCCGCGAATGTCTGAACGCGATGCGCTTTGCGGCGCTGCGGGCGGCCCATACCGGGGCCGGGGTGCAGATTTTGTCTGTTATTCCGCCTGAGGAGTTTCAGCATTGGATGGGCGTGGCCGACCTGATGCGGGCCGAAGCGCGCGAACGGATTGAGGCGCATTTTGAGGTGTTCGCCAAGTGGATGCGCGACAAGCAAGGCGTGAATCCGGAACTGGTGATTCGTGAAGGCGACCCGTTGACCGAGATTTTGGCGCAGGTGCGTGATGATCCTGAGATTGGGATTTTGGTGCTGGGCGCGGGCGATGATAAATCCGGGCCTGGGCCGCTGGTCACCCAGCTCAGCCGGAATTCGGGTGGCTTGCCGGTGCCGATTACGATTGTGCCGGGTGATATGTCCAAGGAACGGTTGGAAAAGATTACCTGATTTTTGGGGCTAACTCGGTCACAGCATCAACCCCAATTTCCGCCCGTCATGAAACGCATAAGGGGCGGTGCGCGGTGCGCTGCAATCGCCGATGCGGTGCAAGCAATGGCCCGGCAAAGTTTCGGGAAACGGGTCAAAGGCTTGGTTGGTCGTTGCCATGATCAATGCTGATGCTGGGATGGTTTCCTCCTCCCCTGTCAGAAAGCTGCGCACTGTGATGCCATTGCCGTGCCAGCGTGTAATGCAATGCTCGGTGATCAGCCGCGCCCCGGCCCGCGCTAGGCGTTGCCGCGCGGGCATATCGGCCGAGGTGCGCGCGATTTCTTTGCCGACAAAGGCATCGGGGGTGACGTGGATCACGCTTTTGCCCATCTCGGCCAAGTGCCAACTGGTGCCGACACCGCGCCAATTGCCGCCTTCGTCATAAACCACCACGGTATCGCCCAGCTTGGCCTCGCGGCGCAGCACCTCTTCGGGCGACCAGACATTGCCGTTGTCCAGCCCCGGCAGATTTGGATGCGCGGGGTTCCAACGTTGGCGGCCCGACGGGTCTGGCTGCGACCCCGTGGCAATGATGGTATGGTCCGCCGTGGGCAGGTCATCCGCATCAAGATAGGAATTGAGGTGAAGCGTGACGCCGAGTTTTTCAAATTGGCGTTCATACCAGCCCATCAAATCAAGGATCTGCGCACGGCGGGGCTGCATCCCCGCAAGGCGAAACTGCCCGCCAATATGGGCGCTGGCCTCATGGATCTGCACACGGTGGCCACGTTCAGCTGCGACGCGCGCGGCCTCTAGGCCCGCAGGGCCAGCGCCGATGACCAGCACATCCTTTGGGGTATGGGCAGCCGCAAAGGGTTCCGACCCCCATTCCCATTCCCGCCCTGCGCTTGGGTTGATCAGGCACGAAATCCAATAGTCACGCGACCGCCGTCCCCAGCACATTTGATTGCACGAAATGCAGCCGCGCACATCCTCGGCCCGCCCTTCGGTGGTTTTGCGGGCCAAATGCGGGTCGGCGATTTGGCCGCGCACGATGGACACCAGATCGGCCTGCCCCGAGGCGATGATGCTTTCGGCGTTTTCGGGTGTACGAACATGCGCCTCGGATGTGATTTTTGCGTGTTTTACGGCGGCCTTAAGATGTTCGGTCACTGGCGCTGTCAGCTTTTCGGGGAACAAGAAAGTTGGCATCAACCGTTCAAAATCCAAGTATCCACCATGGCCGCAGGTGACATAGTCAACATCACCACTCGCATCATGCAGGGCCACAATCTCACACAGGTTTTCAGTGGAAAGGGTGACATCA
>CBDTUV010000203.1:0-5501 GCA_965363575.1 uncultured Pseudorhodobacter sp.
AAGCGAGGTGAATACCACCGAAAACAGCGGCATAACCCAAAAGGGAAATGCCCCGCGCCGCGCCAACCCTTGCTCGCGCAGCGCGCCATAGCCTGCGATTAGGGCCACAGTCGCGGCAAATGACATTTGAAACCCTGGCTCCAACAAGGTTTCTGGTTGCGCAAGTAGCAGCACGCAGGCCGCAAGCGCCACTGATCGGATAGATAGCGCGCGGCGGTCAAACAACACCGCCCCCAACATTACTGCGACCATCACAAAGGCGCGTTCCGTCGCGACATTCCCACCCGACAGCGCCAGATAGACAGCCCCCGCAACCAAAGCCAAACCTGCCGCCAGTTTCTTGGAATTCACCCGCAGCGCCACAACCGGGATCAACGCCAAGCCGTAACGCAGCGTGGCAAAGATAAACCCTGTCAGCAGCGCCATATGCAGCCCTGAAATCGCCAGCAGATGCGCAAGGTTGGACGCGCGCAAATTGTCCTGAGCCGCCCGGCTAATTCCTGCGCGATCCCCTGTCAGCAAGGCCGCGGCAAAAGCCCCTGCATCGCCTGCAACCTGTGCCTCCACCCCCGCGCGGATCTGCGCGCGCATTTGGTTTATCCATTGCGCGCCGGGTGCAGGGGGGGCCAAAAGCAGCACTGGCACGCGCGTGTAGCCAACCGCGCCCAATTGATCAAAAAACGCCATGCGCCGAAAGTCAAACCCGCCCGGCTCCACCGGGCCATCAGGGGCGGAAAGATGCGCTGTCGTAACGATAATTTGCCCCGGCTTTACGTCGAAAAACCCTTGCTCGCCGTGCAAGGACACCCGCACACGCGCAGGCGTTCTGGAGGGCGAAACCCGCGACAACACGACCCTATCCAAGGTCAAGCGCATCATATCAGACTGTGAGCGGTCGATCGTCACCACCCGCCCTTCAACCGGGCCATAGTAGCGAAAACCCAGCACAGGCGCGTCGATCAGATGCGCGCGCACGCCCGCCGCAAGCATCCCGATCACAAAGCAGATCAGGCCAATCACCACAGGATGCAGCAACTCTGGCCCGAAACGATAGCATATCACCGCCAGTAGCAGCCCGGCCAGCATGCCGCCGTAATGCCACATCCCAGGCTCAAACGGCAAGGCGAACCACGCCCCAACGCCAATCGCCATCATCACAGGCACCCACGCAAACAGCCCACCCTTTGCGGTGGCAAGCGCGATAAATGGCATCTGAACCGCCGCTGTCAGCCTGCCCACCTTGTCACTCCTTGCATGATTGCCTAGACCATTCCCGACACTACCTCTCTCATGGTTTCTGAAAGGTTAATTTCTTATGTCCGCTGACCGCCCCGTCATCACCCGTATCGCCCCCTCGCCCACGGGCTATATGCATATCGGAACGGCCAGAACTGCCCTGTTCAACTGGTTGTTTGCCCGTGGCCATGGTGGCACGTTTCTGCTGCGGATTGAGGATACGGATCGTGAACGGTCGACCCCTGCAGCGACCGAGGCGATCTTGCGCGGGATGAAATGGCTGGGCCTTGATTGGGACGGCGAGGCCGTGAGCCAGTTCGACCAAAAAGACCGCCATGCTGAGGTGGCGCATGAAATGCTGGCCCGCGGTGCAGCGTACAAGTGCTTTGCCACCCAAGACGAGATTGAGGCCTTTCGCCAAGCCGCCACAGCGGAAAAACTATCCACCCTTTACCGCAGCCCTTGGCGCAATGCCGACCCCGCCACCTTTCCCGATGCGCCTTATGTGATCCGTATGAAGGCACCGCAAACCGGCGAGACGGTGATTGAGGATGCTGTGCAAGGCACGGTCACCTTCCGCAATGACCTGCTGGATGACATGATTGTTTTGCGGTCTGACGGCACACCGACCTATATGCTGGCCGTGGTGGTGGATGACCATGACATGGGCATCACCCATGTGATCCGCGGCGATGATCATCTGCAAAACGCCGCCCGCCAGACAATGGTCTATCAGGCCATGGGCTGGGAGATTCCAGTTTGGGCGCATATCCCATTGATCTTTGGTCCCGATGGTAAAAAACTGTCCAAACGCCACGGCGCCACCGGGGTCGAGGAATATCAGATCATGGGCTATCCGGCAGCGGGAATGCGAAATTACCTGACGCGGCTGGGTTGGGCGCATGGTGATGACGAATTCTTTACCACTGAGCAGGCAAAAGAGTGGTTCAACCTTGAGGGAATCGGTCGCGCCCCTGCGCGGCTTGATTTCAAAAAACTGGACAATCTTTGTGGTCAGCACATGGCGGCAAGCGACGATGCTGCACTGCTGCATGAATTAGAGGCATATTTGGCAGCCGCAGGTCTAAAACCCTTGAACGACGCACAGCGTGACGGCATGTCGCGGGCGATGTACTGCTTGAAAGATCGCGCGAAGAAATTTCCGGATCTTATTGAAAAGGCTGAGTTTGTTTTGAATACCCGTCCGGTTGTTCCAGATGAGTCTTCGGCAAAAGCGCTGGATCCGGTATCCCGTGGTATACTGAAAGAATTGACGCCGCGCTTGCAAAATGTTAGCTGGTCCAAAGAAATGTTGGAGCCTGTTTTGACCGAGGCCGCCGCGACCCACGGCATCGGTTTTGGAAAACTGGCGGCCCCATTGCGCGCTGCATTGGCAGGCCGCACGGCGACACCCAGCGTTTACGATATGATGCTGGTGCTGGGTCAGACAGAGACGATTGCCCGATTGGAAGATGCGGCCGCCTGACCATAGGGCCCAGACCTTTCGGCCCCACTGCCCCGCAAGGGAACTTCAATTCAAGGCCAACGCATCCAGCGCTTGGCCTCAACCGCAAAAGGGATGAACCATGGCAAAACCGACAGGAACGGCGCAGCTTAAAGTTGGCGACAAAACGATCGACCTGCCAATCTATACCCCAACCCTTGGGCCAGATGTCATTGATATCGGTAAGCTTTATGCCCAAGCCGACATGTTCACCTATGATCCGGGCTTTACCTCGACCGCGGCCTGCGAGAGCGCGATCACCTACATCGACGGCGACAAGGGCGAGTTGTTGCACCGTGGTTATCCCATCGACCAATTGGCCAACAATTCGCATTTCTTGGAGGTTTGCTATTTGCTGTTGTTTGGTGAATTGCCGAACAAGGCAGCGATGATCGATTTTGAACACCGCGTGACCAATCACACCATGGTGCATGAACAAATGCACAACTTCTTCCGCGGGTTTCGTCGTGACAGCCACCCGATGGCGACGATGGTAGGCGTGGTCGGCGCGATGTCGGCGTTTTACCATGACAGTCTTGACATCAATGACCCGTGGCAGCGTGAAGTCGCCGCAATCCGCATGATCGCCAAACTGCCAACCATTGCCGCGATGGCGTTCAAGTATTCCGTTGGCCAGCCTTTCGTTTATCCAAAGAATACATTGGATTACGCGTCGAACTTCTTGCACATGTGCTTTGCCGTTCCCTGTGAGGAGTACAAGGTTAATCCGATCCTGTCCAAAGCCATGGACCGGATCATGATGCTGCACGCAGACCATGAACAAAACGCCTCAACTTCGACCGTGCGTTTGGCCGGGTCTTCCGGCGCGAACCCTTTTGCTTGTATCGCTGCGGGCATCGCTTGCCTTTGGGGGCCTGCACATGGAGGCGCAAACCAAGCCTGCCTTGAAATGCTGCGCGAAATTGGCACCGTGGACCGTATCCCCGAATTCATCGCCCGCGCCAAGGATAAGGATGACCCGTTCCGCCTGATGGGCTTTGGTCACCGCGTTTACAAAAACTTTGATCCGCGTGCGACCGTGATGAAAGAAAGTGCGGACGAGGTGTTGGAATTGATGGGCATCCACAACAACCCAACCCTGCAAGTTGCCAAAGAGTTGGAACGGATTGCGCTCGAGGATGAGTATTTCATTTCGAAAAAGCTGTATCCCAATGTCGATTTCTATTCGGGCATCATTCTTGACGCGATGGGCTTTCCAACATCGATGTTTACCCCAATTTTTGCCCTGTCGCGCACCGTTGGCTGGATTTCGCAGTGGCGTGAAATGATCGGGGACCCGACCCTGAAAATCGGGCGCCCGCGTCAGCTGTATATCGGCGAAGCCTATCGCGACTATGTTCCGGTAGAAAAGCGCTGAACGAAAAATGCGGCGGCCAATAAGGCTTCCGACCAGCGTTGATTTATAAGGATAAAAAGGCGGTTCGTAGCATCTACCCGCCATCCTATCCGCCAGAAAATTATGCGGCTATGCCTTAAACATAGCCGCCTATTTTTATTGTTAAGGTTTGCCGCTAGTGGCTAGATCGCGTAGGGTAGTGCAGTTCTCCAAATCTCTATTGCGCCACTTGCCAGCGCTGGGTTGTTCGCTTCTGAAACCTTGGACTCATTCGAAGCGCTTCCGCTCGTCGCGCTGACTACCGTTGCCAGATCACCTTGGTTTTCGATTGAATGGGCGATATACTTGAGAACGCCCATAGCGATGGCCGCTGGAACATCGGCTTCAAAAGCATAGCCGCTATGATATGCAAAGACGCCGCTGTGCATATTATTGCCGCAAGCCGCGCCACCAGCCGCAAGGATCGACATAGAGCGTGGCAGCTTGACCTTGCGCGAACCAACTTTCAAAGCAATTCGAACGCTCTGGCCACCGCCGTAGAAGAAGCCTTCCGTTGTTGCGAATGGATGCTCTGCTGTGTATTGAAAGGTTCCTTGCGCTGGGCGATAGCTGTCTGAATGTCTGAATGTCTGAACGGCGGCTGCTCGACAGTCTCGCTGACCCAGCGCGTCGAGGTCACGCTGATGCCTAAGTATTGGTCTGCTGCCTGCAACGCAGCGGTGCGATAGAAGCGCAGAAGATCATCGCTGACGGTCTCCACATCATCCGTCTTGGTATGCTCTCGGATCATCGAAAGCGGAACCAGCTTTTCCGCAGAGAACGGCTTAGCTTGGTTCTCTGGTGCATTTACATATTCCATCAGTGAGGCACTCCCAGATATACGGCCCAGTCTTTTGGAACAGCGCTGCCATTGGGCAAGGAAACCGTATAGTTCTGAACCTTCGTATGGCCTTCATCACTTTCAAAGATGGGCATCATACCGTTTTGAAGGTCTTTCAAGGTAAAATCAGGCATGGTGCCAACGCCGTAATAGATGCGATTGCCAACCGATACCGAAGCCATCCAACGCGAAGGCGATGCGCGATGAACCCGCGCGGTGCGGCGCAAAGGAAGGGCCGTGTCTTGATAGTTTGGGCGGCTAAGGTCTGCATCGCCCGCCGTTGGGAAGCGACCGCCCCATGTGCCAAAGAGGTTGAAGAGTTTGCCGCTTTCCTCGTTGTCGCGATAGAGGCGCGCTTCGATGGCCAGCGGGACGCATTAGATTTCTCCTTCGTTTGTTGTTTCTTGGGATGTTGCCGCTTGTTCTGCTTCGAGTTCTTCTTCTTCGGTGATGAAAGTGCCTGGGCAATCCCCCATTTTTAATGTGGCTCAGCTGTAGAATTCACGCAGCTGTTTTCAGTTTCA
>CBDTUV010000204.1:0-5500 GCA_965363575.1 uncultured Pseudorhodobacter sp.
GCCCCGCCGCAATGACCCGCACCATCAAAGGGCCGGTCAGGTTGATCTCTCCGGCAGCGACCAGCGTGCCTGGCCCTGCCACCGCAGGCAGGCTTTCCCCGGTCAGCAAAGACCGGTCCACCTCGGACATGCCGCTGATCACTTCGCCGTCCACCGGCATCCGCCCACCGGGCCGCACACGGACCGTATCCCCCACAGCCAGCGCCGAGATTGCGACTGTTTCTTCAACGCCACCCACCACGCGGATCGCACGCGGCACCTCTAATGCGGCCAATTCCTCGGCGGCAGAGCGTGCCACGGCGCGGGTGCGGTGGTCCAAGTAGCGCCCGGCCAGCAGGAAAAACACCAACATCACGGCGGCATCAAAATAGGCGTGATCGCCGGAATTAAACGTCTCATACAGGCTGATCGACGAGGCCAAGATGATCGCCAATGAAATCGGCACATCCATGCCCAAACGCCCCACGCGCAGGCTGGCCCATGCCGATTTGAAAAACGGTTGGCCTGCGAAAACCACCGTGGGCAAGGCAATCGCGGCTGAAACCCAGTGGAACAAATCGCGCGTGGCATCCCCCGCGCCCGACCACACGGCAACGGACAACAGCATCACGTTCATCATGGCAAAGCCGGCCACGCCCAAACGCATCAGCAATTCGCGGCCTTGCTTGTCGGTTTCGGTGGCCGACAACATTCCGGGGTCCAGCTCATGCGCTTCATAGCCCAGACCGGCCAGAACAGGGATCAGGCTTTCTGCCGTCACCTCGGGGTCTGCATCCACACTAACGCGCCGCAAGGTCAGGTTGACCCGCGCCGATTGCACGCCGGGCACCGCTTGCAGGCCATTTTCGACGGTCGACATACAGGCCGCGCAATGCGCAGTTGGCAAGGACAGCATAAGGCGCGCAGAACTGGGCCGAGACAGTTCGGCCAAACGCTCGGCCGATGGGGCCGCGGCACAGGCTGGGCAGGCCGATGGGCTTACGTGGCCCGCCTCAAACTCCTCGGCCAGTGCCATGGTCAGTTCCTTACAAACAGATCAATGCGCTGCCGAAAGGCGGTGCCATCGACGGCCATCGCCTCAACCTGCATCATCCACTTGCCGGTTGGCAAATCCAAGGGCGCCACAAAAATCCCTGCCTCACGCAGAAATTCGGGGCGCCTGTCCTCACGCGACTCGGTCGTACGGCCCACCATAACGGCAAGGCTGGTCACTTCGGCAGGGAATCCCCCGCGGTCAGTAAAGGTCAGCCGCAGCTCTTTGGCCTCCTTGTCATACTCTGGTAACAGCTCCCAACCCAGCGCGGTTTGGGCGGCGCGGTCGGCATCAAAACTTTGGCTGGCAACATAGGAATTGCTAACCTCTAGCCCCGGAAAGGTGGAAATGGCTTTATAGGCCATCAGCACATTCACCCCGATAATCACCGCAAACGCAGACACGGTGAACACCAAAACCATCCGCCCCGTGATCCGAAACTCTGAAGTTTCCGCCATGTTAGTGCCCCTTGCCGTTAAAAATGGTGTCGTGGCTCACCCGGTTCGTTGACCCAACCTGTTCAATCCAAAGCCGAAGCTGGGTGCGGTCCGATGTGGCCGCAATCGACCCCGGATCGGCAAATACATAAACCCGCTGGGTCTTTTGCTCATTGGCCTTGACGGTCACAGTCAGCTCGCTTGTGCCTTCCAGCGCAATCCGCAACGGCGAGTCCGACGTTAGCGAGAAATCGAACTGCTCATCCTGCCCCTGCTTGTTCAGCAAACGCACGTCATAGGTGTTGCGAATAGCACCATCTGACAAGGTCACAAAGGTCGGGTTGCGCACTGGCGTGACATTCACATCAATGGGCGACCGCAAGAACAACGCCACCACAAGCGCGACCCCCACACCGGACCACAATACCGTGTACATGATCGTCCGCGGGCGAAACACATGCTTCCAGACCGATTTGGGGTCTTTGCCTGCAACCTCGGCCACCTCATCGGTCAAGGCCATGTAGCCAATCAAATCACGCGGTTTACCAATGCGATCCATCACGTCATTGCAGGCATCAATGCACAGCCCACAGGTGATGCAGGCCATTTGCTGGCCATCGCGAATATCAATCCCCATCGGGCAAACGTTGACACAGGCCATACAGTCGATGCAATCGCCTTGGGTTGCGACAACTTCACCCTTTTGCAGCTTGCCCCGCGGCTCTCCACGCCAATGGCGATAGTTGATGGTCAGCGTATCCTCATCAATCATCGCCGCCTGAATCCGGGGCCATGGGCAGGCATAGATGCAAATCTGCTCACGAAAGAACCCGCCGAAAAAGAAGGTCGTCGCTGTCAGCACCAGAATGGTGATGTAGGCCACAGGATGCGCCTGACCGGTGAACAGATTCACCGCCAACGTCGGCGCATCGGTAAAGTAAAACACCCAAGCCCCACCCGTCGCCACCGAGATCAGCAGCCAAGCCGACCATTTCACAGCTGTCTTGCGGATTTTTTCACCGTTCCAATTGCTGCGATGCAAACGCAGACGCGCGTTTCGGTCACCTTCTACCCAGCGTTCGACCAGAATGAACAAATCTGTCCACACCGTTTGCGGGCAGGCATACCCGCACCAAACCCGCCCCGCAGCCGAGGTGAACAAGAACAACCCCAAGCCCGCCATAATCAGCAGACCCGCGACAAAGTAAAACTCGTGCGGCCAAATCTCGATCATCAGGAAAAAGAAGCGGCGGTTGGCCATATCGATCAACACGGCCTGGTCCGGCAGGCTTGGCCCTCGGTCCCAGCGGATCCACGGCGTGATATAGTAAATCCCCAGCGTAAACGCCATCAACCACCATTTCAGATTGCGAAACGCCCCTGAAACACGGCGCGGAAAAATCGGCTCGCGCTTTTGATAAAGGCTCTTGGGTTCGGTATCTGGACTGCTCACAGTGTACTCCGGCTTTTCGTTCGGCTTGTGTATCGCGTATCGGCTGACAAGCTGCTTTGACCTGCATCAATAGCATATCACAGATACCAGTTTACACCGCATTCCAACGCGACATCTGCGCACGCCTGCTGATCGTGTGGGAAAACCAGATCATCGACACCTCTCGATGAAACGCGCCAACAAGATGAGGGGGCATCGCACCTCAGGTAATCACCTTGGCAATCCGTGCCCGCAGATCTGGCAGAATCTCGGCCTCAAACCACGGATTTTGCCGCAGCCAGCGGTTATTGCGCGGGCTGGGATGGGGCAAAACATGCAAATTGGGGTCGGCAACGCCGCGCGCCAACTGAACCAAAGGCAACGCTTTTTGGTCGGGCAGGTGCCACGCCACGGCATAGCGCCCAATGACCAGCACCACCTCGATTGCCGGCATGGCCGCCAACACCTGCGCCCGCCATTGCGGCGCACACTCAGCGCGCGGTGCCAAATCGCCCGACGGGCCAGCGCCCGGAAAGCAAAATCCCATCGGCACAATCGCAACCCGGCTTGCATCATAGAACTGGGCAGGGGTCAGGCCCAACCAGTCGCGCAACCGATTGCCCGAAGCATCGTCAAACGGCACCCCCTTGACATGCGCCACCCGCCCGGGTGCCTGGCCCGCAATCAGTACCCGCGCGGTCGCACTGGCCTGCACCAACGGGCGCGGCCCCAAGGGCAGCCCTTGGCATATCTGACAGGCGCGAATCTCGGCCAACAATGCGTCCAAAACCTACCTCCTGAAACGACAAAGCCCCCCAGCATTAACCGGAGGGCTTTGGTTTTTCGACCTCAAACAGCGTTTATTCGCCGCCGCCCAAACCATGCACATAGACTGCAACGGCGCGAATATCAGCCTCGGACAAACGTGTGTTCCAATTGGGCATGGCGCCCGCACGCGCATAGAAAACCGACTCGGTTACGGATGCAACATCGCCACCATACAGCCAGATCGCATCTGACAGGTTTGGCGCGCCCAGATCGCGGTTGCCCTCGCCTGCTTCGCCGTGACAGGCCGCGCAGTTTTCTTCAAACACCACAGCCCCGGCTGTTGCCAGTGTGGCATCATGCTCTTGCCCGGAAATGGCCAACACATGCTGAACAACCTCATCGATCTGCGGCTTTTCCAGCAATTCATCTGCGCCAAAGCGTGGCATTTCCGAAATGCGGGCATCTTCATCGGTGGTGTTGCGGATACCATGGGTGATCGTCGTGTGGATCGCCTCAATATCGCCGCCCCAAATCCAATCATCGTCCAGCAAGTTCGGATAGCCCGAGGCCTGAACCCCTGCAGCCCCTGACCCATGGCACTGTGCGCACCACGTCCGGAACACGGCACCACCGGCATTGTTGGCATAATTGGCCAGCTCTGGCTCGGTCGCAATCACGTTCAACTCGGCCGCTTCCAACTTGGCGCGGATAGGGGCGTTGCGATCCTGGAATTCTTGAATCTCAACCGCAACATCGGCGCGGGTTGATGCACCAAGCAAGCCCGGCGTGGCCCGGCTGATCATCGGCCAAGCTGGATAGGCGATGGAATAGAGCAGCGCCCAAGCGATGCAGACATAAAACGACCACAACCACCAGCGCGGCATCGGATTGTCGAATTCCTCAATCCCATCCCAGCTGTGGCCAGTTGTGTTGGGATCACCCTCTTGGTGCGTTTTAGATTTGGGCCCTGTGCCCGCTTGTTTTTTGGGGTGCTTACTCATTTCCGCGCCTCCTCGGAACGGTCCGCCGCTGGGGCGGGTTTGTCATCATTGCGAAAGATGGATGATGCGATTTCATCGTGAACCTTGCGGCTGCCGGGGCGAAACGCCCAGACAATCACCGCCGTGAACACAAAGGTCAAAAACAACAGCATCCAGCTATCAGCGAATTCACGCAGCACGCTATAGGTATCCATATTTAGACCCCCTTACCGGCTTGCATCAGGCTGGAAGGTCGAAAAATCAACCATCGTGCCCAACACTTGCAAATACGCAACCAACGCATCCATTTCAGTCAACGCAGGCGAACCGTCATAGTTGCGCACGGTTGCCTTGCCATAGCGTTCAACCAACCCGTCATAATCGCCATCTGGATTGGCCTGCACCTTGAAATCGGCCACAGCGTTTTCCATCATCTCATCGGTGTAAGGCACACCCACGACACGATGCACAATCATGCTGTCTTCAATGTACTTGCCGTCGATAACCTTGTTCGACAAAAAGCCATATTTCGGCATCACCGATTCCGGCACCACAGATTGCGGGTCGGTCAGGTGGTCAACATGCCACGCGTCCGAATACCGCTCTCCCACGCGGGCAAGGTCTGGCCCGGTGCGCTTAGACCCCCATTGGAACGGATGGTCATACATGGACTCCGCTGCCAATGAGTAGTGGCCATAACGCTCCACCTCATCCCGCATTGGGCGGATCATCTGGCTGTGGCAGACATAGCAGCCCTCACGGACATAGATGTCACGGCCTGTCAGTTCCAGTGGCGTGTAGGGGCGAACCCCTTCCACCTTCTCAATCGTGTTCTCCAGATAGAACAGCG
>CBDTUV010000205.1:0-5433 GCA_965363575.1 uncultured Pseudorhodobacter sp.
TGTGCATGTATTTCACGCAAATTTTGCCACTTGGATTTGGGGTTCGACGGAATCGAACCAAGCCGTTAACATGGATTCATAGGATAACAGTAACCCAAAGGAGGATCAGCATGACCTATTATGAAAGCTTTGTGGCCCCCGTGCCGCGCGACAAATTGGATGCCTATTTCGCCCTAGCCGCCCAGATGGTGCCGATTTGGAAAGCCCACGGTGTTTTGTCGGTAGTAGAAGCGCGCCCCGAAAATGCCCCCGCGGGCAAACTCACCTCTTTTCCGCAGGCCGTTCAATGTAAGGCGGGTGAAGTCCCGGTCTTTGGCTTTATGACCTTTCACGACCGCGCGCACCGCGACCGCGTGATGGAGCAGGCGATGGCCGATCCCGCGATGGAAGCCTTGATGATGCAAGTCCCTCTGGATGGTAAGCGCATGATATTTGGTGGTTTTGTCGCCGAAATTGATGAGTAGAACCAGCAGATGAACCGTGTTGTGTTACTGGGTACCAAAGGCGGCCCCGCCATTCGCGCAGGGGGTGCCATGCCGACCTCTAGCCTGTTGGAGCTTGACGGACGGCGCGTGGTAATTGACTGCGGGCTGGGTGTCACCAAAGGGCTGGTAGAGGCGGGGATGGACCTGAAAACCCTTGATCTGATCTTTATCACCCACCTGCATTCAGACCATTTGCTGGAACTGGGGCCGCTGATCCATACGGCTTGGACCACGGGTCTGAAAACGCCGATCACCGTTTACGGCCCACCGGGGGTTGACGGTTATTGGGCCGGTTTCATGGCCTCGGTATCTTACGACAATTCCATCCGCGTTTATGACGAAGGGCGCACCCCGCTAGAGGATTTGGTCACTGTGCAGGCCTATGATGAAGGCTTGGTGATGGACGGTCCCTTGCAAGCCCATGCTTTGCGCGTGCCGCACCCCCCGATCAAAGATTGCTTTGCCCTGCGCTTTGACGGCACCAAGTCGGTCACGTTCAGCGGCGATACAGCCTATTTCCCACCCTTGGCCGAGTTCGCCCAAGGGTCCGACCTTTTGGTCCATGAAGCCCTGCTTCCCGCAGGCGTAGAGACTATTATTGCCAAAACTGGCCTTGGCGACAAACTGCGCAACCACCTCTATGCGTCCCATACCAAGGCCTGCGATGTGGGCCGCATTGCCCATGCCGCAGGCGTGGGGCGCTTGGCGTTGAACCACCTTGTCCCCGCCGATGATCCGACCATTGGCCCGCAAGATTGGCTTTCGCAGGTGGCGCAGGTGTGGAATGGTAAGGCGATTGTAGGAACTGATGGGTTGGAGATTAAGCTGTGAAATTGATGCGATCATGGGTGGAAAGCGCCAATACCCTGGACTCAGAGTTTCCCTTGAACAACCTGCCTTTTGGTGTGTTTTCCGTTGATGGCGACGATCCGCGTTGCGGCGTGGCAATCGGCGACATGGTTTTGGACGTGGCCGCGATGGAGGCCGCAGGTCTTTTGCGCATTGCCGATGATATGGTGCTGGACGTTCCCTTCTGGAATGAGGTGATGGAACTGGGGCCAGAGGCTTGGGCGCGGTTGCGTGTTTTGCTTTTGGGATTTCTGGGAGAGGGTGCCGAAAGCCGCGGCGTGGTTGCACATTATCTGATCCCACAAGCGCGGGTGCAGATGCATATGCCGCTTTTGGTGGCCGAATACACCGATTTTTACGCAGGCATGCAGCATGCCAAGAATATGGGTGCCATTCTGCGCGGATCGACCGATTTGCCCGCCAATTGGCTGCACATCCCAATCGGCTATAATGGTCGGGCCTCCTCGGTCGTGGTGTCGGGCACCGATATTCACCGCCCCTTGGGGCAAACAAAGGCGCCCGATGCCGCGATGCCCAGTTTTGGCCCGTCCAAGCGGTTGGATATTGAGTTGGAAATCGGGGCGATTGTTGGCACCGGATCGACCCTAGGCCAGCCTATTACCACGGCCCAAGCCGCCAAGATGATCTTTGGCTTTGTTCTGCTGAATGACTGGTCCGCCCGCGATATCCAAGGCTGGGAATACCAGCCGCTTGGTCCCTTTCAAGGCAAGGCTTTTGGTACCACAATCAGCCCCTGGATTGTCACTTCGGCAGCGTTAGAGCCGTTTCGCTGTGCCGGCCCCGCGCGCGAGGTGCCGCTGCTGCCCTATCTGCACGAAAAAACACCGGGGTTTTACAACATCGATTTGCAGGTTGATATGCAGCCCAAAGGCGCCCCTAATGCCACCACCATTGCGCGCACCAATTACAACCGCATGTACTATTCCGCCGCCCAACAACTGACCCATCACGCGGTCTGCGGCTGTGAAATGAACCCCGGTGATTTGCTGGGGTCCGGCACCATATCCGGCCCCGATCGGGCCGAGTTTGGCTCGTTGATGGAGCTTTCATGGGGTGGCAAACAACCCTTCACGCTCGAAACTGGCGAGGTGCGCACATTTATTGAGGATGGCGATACCTTAACCTTGCGCGGTCATGCCCAAGGCGATGGCTACCGCGTGGGGTTTGGCGCTTGTACCGGGCGCATATTGCCCGCGCTGAAAATGCCGGGTTGGGAATGACGCGCGCTCTGGCCATAGGCCAAGGGCCGCGCTAAAAGCCAGCCATGCGCCAAACTTTGACCCAGATTTACGAGGCTAAGATCGCTGACGGCAGCCTGCGGGCTGACCCGGCGCAACACGCCATTTTGCCTGTATTAGAGACGTTGCGGGCATGGGCCGAGGCGCAAGGCCCACGCAAAACCGGCCGTCTGTCAGGGTTGTTTCGCAAAGAAGCGCCCGTGCCAAAGGGCCTCTATCTTTGGGGCGGCGTGGGGCGCGGCAAGTCGATGGTGATGGACCTGTTCGTCGCCGCCACCGACACGCCCGCTAAGCGCCGCGTGCATTTCCATGCCTTCATGCAAGAGATTCACAAAGGCATGCATGAGGCCCGCAAAAAAGGTGTCGATGACGCGCTGGAACCGGTGGCCGAAGACATTATACGCAGCGTTCGTCTGCTGGCCTTTGATGAAATGCAAATCACCGATATCACCGATGCGATGATCGTCGGGCGCTTGTTTGAAAAGCTGTTCGCGGCGGGGGTTGTGGTCGTGACCACTTCAAACCGCGTGCCCGAGGATTTGTACAAAGACGGGCTGAACCGCGCGATATTCCTGCCCTTCATCGACCTTCTGCGCGACCGGATGCAGGTTGTGGCGCTGGAAAGCCCCAATGACTACCGCCAGCATCGGTTGGAAGGCGCGCAGGTCTATTTCCACCCTGCCGGCAAATCCCGCGACGCGATTGATGCGATTTGGGATGATCTGTCGGGCGGTGCGGGCGAGGTGCTGCGCTTGCCCGTCAATGGCCGCGAAGTGGAACTGCCGCGCTTTGCCAATGGCGTGGGCCGCGCCACGTTTTGGGAGCTGTGCGCCAAACCCCTTGGCCCCGCCGATTATCTGGCCATCGCACAAGCCGTGCGGGTGTTGATATTGGAAGATATCCCCCAGCTTTCGTCCAGCAACTACAATGAGGCGAAGCGCTTTGTGATCCTGATCGACGCGCTTTATGAGGCACGCGTGCGCCTGATCGCCTCGGCGGCCGAAACGCCAGAGCGGCTTTATATCGAAGGGTCGGGCAGTTTTGAATTTGAACGCACGGCAAGCCGGTTGCGTGAAATGCAGGCGCTCGATTGGGGGCAATAGGGCCTAAAGCATCTGCCAAATCAACCGCAGCGCCAGCACGGTTGAGGTGATAACCAACAATGGTTTGATAACCTTGGACCCGATGCGCATGGCCAGCTTTGCCCCCAAATGCGCACCCGCGATTTGTGCGGCCCCCATCGCCAACCCCATGACCCACCACGGCGCACCAGACACGGCAAACACCAGCAACCCGCCAAAGTTCGACGCAAAGTTCAACAGCTTGGTATGGGCGGTCGCCTTTAGCACGCCATACCCTGCCAAAAGCACAAACCCGATCATGTAAAACGACCCGGCCCCCGGCCCGATCAACCCGTCATAACTGGCCACAAACGGCACAACAAAGGCGGTAAATTGCACAGGCGTAATGCGCTGGATGCGGTCTTCATCGGTCAACCCCGGCTTGAACGCGAAAAAGGCGGCAATGGCGATCAGGATAATCGGCAAACCAAGCCGAAACGCCTCGGTCGGGATGAAATGCGCCAACCCGGCCCCCGCCATACCAAAACCAAAGGCAATCGCGGCGGCCAGCCCTTGTTTACGCAGATCTACATGGCCTGCGCGGGCATAAGACAGCGTTGCCGTCGCGGCCCCAAACACGGCCTGCAGTTTGTTGGTGGACAGCGCCTGTATCGGGGTCGCGCCGGCAAGCAGCAATGCGGGAACCGTGATCAACCCACCGCCCCCTGCAATCGCATCCACAAACCCGGCCAAAAACCCCGCAGCAATCAGCATCGCCGCAAGCTCGGTTGAGACTTCAAACACCCACGAAATCCGCGATGGCGTAGCCTTGAACATACAAAAGCGCAGTCAGATCACCGTGGTTGATGCGGATATCACATTGCGCCGCAACGCTTGGCTTGGCGTGCAGCGCCACACCCGAACCCGCCACACCCAACATCCCCAAATCATTCGCACCATCACCCACGGCAATCACATCATCCGCCGTAATGCCCATCCGCGCCGCAATTTCGCGCAGCGCTTGCACCTTGGCCTCTCGCCCCAAAATAGGTTCCGCCACGGTGCCAGTCAGCACGCCATCTGCGACATGCAACAGGTTGGCGCGGTTTTCGTCAAAGCATAGGTCTTGCGCCACGCGGCGCGTAAATTCGGTGAACCCGCCCGACACCAGCGCCGCCCCCGCCCCATTCGCCTTCATGGTTTTCACCAAGGTCGCACCGCCGGGCATAAAGGTGATGCGGTCGGCATAGACCTTTTCAATCACCGCCTCAGGCAGGCCTTTCAACAACGCCACACGTTCGCGCAAGGCATCTTCAAAATCCAACTCGCCGTTCATCGCGCGGGCCGTAATTCCAGCCACATGCGCACCGATCCCCGCCTCATCCGCCAATTCATCAATACATTCTTGATGGATCATCGTGCTGTCCATATCGGCCAGCAGCAGCCGTTTGCGGCGGCCTTGGCTCGGCTGTACAACCAGATCAATCCCCATGGCTTGCAGCCCCGCCCATGCGTCCCACAGGTTTGCGGGCATGGCAGGGATCGCAAACTCCGCCGCAACCCCCGGGTTCAACCAAGTAGCATCGCCCCCACCCCATGCGTTGCGTAAGGATTCCACCGACGTGCGGTCCAGCGTGGGGTTGGCAGGGTTGGTCAAAAGCGTGGCTGTGAACATGAAAGTTTCCGATAGTGGAGGGGCGTGTCGTTTTTTCCGATCTATGCGGCGCTTTACGACAATTTTCGCGCTTGTGCCAGCCCAAGGAGCGGCGTAGATGCGGC
>CBDTUV010000206.1:0-5415 GCA_965363575.1 uncultured Pseudorhodobacter sp.
TGTTCCGTGAGGCGATGGACCGCATTGGTTTGGAAAACCCCAAGGCGACGATCATCGCGGCGCCAAAAATGGCGAATGGCAAGTATGACATCAAGGCCGGCGTTGCCGAGGCTATGGAAGCGATTGAATATGTCGGCCTGCCCGCCATCATTCGCCCCGCCTTTACCCTTGGCGGCACAGGTGGCGGTGTGGCCTATAACCGCGACGATTTTGAAGCGATTTGCCGCAGCGGGCTTGAGGCCAGCCCCATGGCGCAGATTTTGGTCGACGAATCCCTACTTGGTTGGAAAGAGTTTGAGATGGAGGTGGTGCGCGACACTGCCGACAACGCGATAATCATCTGTGCGATTGAAAACGTCGATCCGATGGGCGTGCATACCGGCGATTCCATTACCGTCGCCCCTGCCCTGACGTTGACCGATAAAGAATACCAGATCATGCGCTCGGCCTCGATCGCCGTGCTGCGCGAAATTGGCGTGGAAACCGGCGGGTCCAACGTGCAATGGGCGATCAACCCTGTTGATGGCCGCATGGTGGTGATTGAGATGAACCCCCGTGTGTCGCGCTCTTCGGCGCTGGCGTCCAAGGCGACGGGCTTTCCGATTGCCAAGGTGGCCGCAAAACTGGCCGTCGGCTATACGCTGGATGAGCTGGACAATGACATCACCAAGGTGACCCCTGCCTCGTTTGAACCCTCCATCGACTATGTCGTCACCAAAATCCCGCGCTTTGCCTTTGAGAAGTTTCCAGGCTCTGAACCAAACCTGACCACCGCCATGAAATCGGTGGGCGAGGTGATGGCGATTGGCCGCACCATCCACGAATCCATGCAAAAAGCGCTGGCCTCTTTGGAAACCGGCCTGTCTGGGTTTGATGAGATTGACATCCCCGGCGCGCCGGATCGGGCCGCCATTTTCAAAGCCCTTGCTCAGCAAACCCCCGACCGCCTGCGCGTTATCGCGCAAGCCATGCGCCACGGGCTTACCGATGACGAGATAAACGCTGTCACCAGCTTTGACCCGTGGTTCCTCGCCCGCATCCGTGAGATTATGGACGCCGAGGCCGCTATCCGCCAAACTGGCCTGCCCACCAATGCCACCGCCCTGCGCAAACTCAAAATGCTTGGCTTTACCGATGCCCGTTTGGCCACCCTTACGGGCCGCGAGGAAACTCAAATCCGCCGCGCCCGCCGTGACCTTGGCGTCAACGCCGTGTTCAAACGCATCGACACCTGCGCCGCCGAATTTGAGGCGCAAACCCCCTATATGTATTCCACCTATGAAACCCCCGTCATGGGCGATGTGGAATGTGAGGCCCGCCCCTCGAATGCCAAAAAGGTGGTCATCCTTGGCGGTGGCCCCAACCGCATCGGCCAAGGGATTGAGTTTGATTATTGCTGCTGCCATGCCTGCTATGCCCTGACCGCGGCCGGGTATGAAACCATCATGATCAACTGCAACCCCGAAACCGTGTCCACTGATTACGACACCTCGGACCGTCTGTATTTTGAACCCCTCACCCTCGAACACGTCCTTGAAATCCTGCGTGTAGAGCAAGAAAACGGCACGCTGCACGGCGTTATCGTGCAATTTGGCGGCCAAACCCCGCTCAAACTCGCCAACGCCCTGCACGACGAAGGCATCCCGATCCTTGGCACCACCCCCGACGCCATTGACCTGGCCGAGGATCGTGAGCGGTTCCAAAAGCTCCTCCACAAACTCAACCTCAAGCAACCCCACAACGGCACCGCCCGTTCGCGCGATGAGGCGTTCGCGGTCGCCGCCGATGTCGGCTACCCCCTCGTCATCCGCCCCTCTTTCGTGCTTGGTGGCCGCGCGATGGAAATCATCCGCGATGACGCCCAACTCGAACGCTATATCCGTGAGGCCGTGCAGGTTTCCGGCAACAACCCCGTCCTCCTCGACAGCTACCTGTCGAGCGCGATTGAGGTGGATGTTGATGCCCTGTCCGATGGCCACAACGTCCATGTCGCTGGCATCATGGAACATATCGAAGAGGCGGGCGTCCATTCCGGCGATAGTGCCTGCTCGCTGCCGCCCCACTCCCTCACCCCCGCGGTGATCGCAGAACTCAAGGTTCAAACCATCGCCATGGCCCGCGCCCTGAACGTGGTTGGCCTGATGAACGTGCAATTCGCGCTGAAAGGCGACGATATCTATGTGCTAGAGGTAAACCCCCGCGCCTCCCGCACCGTGCCCTTCGTCGCCAAAGCCACCGACAGCGCCATCGCCTCCATCGCCGCCCGCCTGATGGCAGGTGAGCCGCTGTCAAACTTCCCGATGCGCGCCCCTTACGCCGCAGGCGTTGGCCCCGACACCGACCTGCCGCTGGCCGACCCGATGACACTGGCCGACCCGATCACCCCGTGGTTCAGCGTGAAAGAGGCCGTCCTCCCCTTCGCCCGCTTCCCCGGCGTCGACCCCCTGCTCGGGCCAGAAATGCGCTCCACCGGCGAAGTCATGGGCTGGGACCGCACCTTCCCCCTCGCCTTCCTCAAGGCGCAAATGGGTGCCGGCAACGACCTGCCAACCGAAGGCCGCGTGTTCCTGTCGATCAAAGACATGGACAAAACCGACGCTATGGCAAGTGCCGCCCGCGACCTGATCGCCATGGGGTTTGAAATTGTGGCGACCAAAGGCACCGCCACATGGCTCGAGTCTGTCGGCGCCGCGTCCACCTTGGTCAACAAGGTCTATGAAGGCCGCCCAAACATCGTGGACCGCCTGAAAAACGAAGACATCGCACTGGTGCTGAACACCACCGAAGGCACCCAGTCAATCTCAGATAGCCGCGACATCCGCAAAGTCGCCCTGTTCGACAAAATCCCGTATTTCACGACTGCTGCAGGGTCGATTGCGGCTGTAAGTGCGATGAAAGCACGGGGTGAGGGGATTGGGGTGAGGACGCTGCAAGGCTAACGCAAACCACGCATCAAACATCTTGGACACTGAAAGGCCCCCGGCGTTGGAAAACACCGGGAGCCTTTTGCTTTTGACTAATTACGCAAAAGCTACAACTTATTTTTTTAGCTGTGCAGCTACATAGTCTGCAAAAGCAGCAATCATTGCATCATAGTATTCTTTGCTGTCCGTCGTGATCTTGGTCATATCCGTACCGGGCAAGAAGAATGGGCCAGCTTGGTCAAACGACACGATAAGATCATAGTTCCCAAGGTTGGGCATGGCGACGTCACTCGTCACCCTAACCTGTCCAGATAGTTTTGACTCAGCAACACCCAAGGACGATTCAAAGCTACTGGCCAGCTCAACCGTGTCGATCTCGACAGTGACTTTTGCGCCTTCTTCGGCCACCAACGGCGCAATGCGGCTAACGATCGCGTTTTGCAAATCATCGGTCAAAGTTGCCCAATGTGCGCCGGCCTTTGCGTTGTCAACCGCAGACAAATCCGCTTCCACGACCACTTCTTTCACCGTCGTTTCTGCAAATGCCGCAGGGGCTGTCGCAAGGATGGTTGTCGTCAAAGCCGCAGCAAGAAAATTGCGTAGCATGTTATAGTCTCCACTATATTTGTCGTTGGCCGTCATCGCGCTGACGGATCATCTTAAGAACCCATGACAGATAAAAAGGTTCCCTCTGCGCAGAGCTTAGGCTTCGACAGTCCGAACCGGCCGTGTGCTTCAAATGGGTCTCACCCCTCCACCCGCTTCAACTTCATCCTTTCCCGCAACTGCGCCTTCCGCTCTGCCGCCACCTCCGCCGCAGTCGCAGGCGCATCGCCCTCCAACTTCCGCCCGGTATCGCCCCACATCGGCCGCTCCTCCGAATGGACCTCCCTCTGCGCCTTGTAAAAATCCACCGTTTCCGCCCCGCGAATAACCCCCGCCAACCGCGCGTGCATATAGGTGCGCAGCACCTCGTTCATCCGCGTCAGATGCCCGGCCCCCATCGATTTGAAAAACCGCAGCACATCCGCATCCATCCGCATCGTCACCGGCGTCTTGGGCGGGGCCGCCGATCCCCGCGCAATCTCGTGCCACTCTTCGGGGATGCGTGACGTCGCCTCAATCGTGTTGTGCAAATCCCACTCCAGCCGCCGCATCGCGTCTGACATATAGTGATAATTCGCCCGCTGTTTCGCCGTCAGCTTTTTCAAATCCATAATGCCCTCCCCATTCTTCCCACTCAATGGCACTCTCACCTTGGCGAAAAATACCTAAAATTGCGTAAGTCCAGCGTATGTACGGATGGCATACGCCATGCATACACTTGACATACGCCGCCAAAAGCCCCATCTGGCAGCTATCCGAGTGCCCGTGCCGCGTGAGCATGTGAACGGCCCGGATATTAGGTTCCCACCGTCACGCAGGGGTTCCGCGGTGCCGACGGGGTGTTTGCGAGGTGCAGATACCCGAGGCGCGCGCCGCTCCCTCTTTGCCGCGATTGTGCGGTGCTAGGCACGCGACCGCGCGGGCCGGAAAGACTATTTATGACGACGTTTTCTGACTTGGGGCTTTCCCCTAAGCTTATGGTTGGCTTGGATAAAGCTGGCTACACCACACCCACACCTATTCAGGTTCAGGCCATCCCGCATATCATGAAGGGCCGCGATATCATGGGCCTCGCCCAAACCGGCACCGGCAAAACCGCAGCCTTTGGCCTGCCCTTGCTGCACCGCCTTTTGGATATCGGCCACCCGCCAGCACCGCGCACCGTGCGCAGCCTAATCTTGGCGCCGACCCGCGAATTGGTCGCGCAAATATCTGATAACCTTACGAATTACACCAAAGGCACCCCCGTCAAAGTGGTCACAATCACCGGCGGCGCATCCATTTTCCGCCAAACGGAAAAGCTGGCCAAGGGTGCCGATGTTGTAGTCGCCACCCCCGGTCGCCTGATCGACCTTTTGGACCGCAAAGCCCTGACGTTGGAGGCTTGCGGCTACTTGGTTTTGGACGAGGCTGACCAGATGCTGGACATGGGTTTCATCCACGCCCTGCGCAAAATTGCACAGTATATCCCCTTGAAAAGACAGACAATGTTGTTCTCGGCCACCATGCCGAAACTGATCGAAGATCTGGCAGGCACCTACCTGCGCGACCCGATCAAGGTGCAGGTTGCCCCCCCCGGCAAGCCGATCGAAAAGATCGAACAATCCGTGCATTACACACCGCAAGGCGATAAGGCCAAGCTGCTGGAAACCTACCTCAAGGATCATGTCGGCGAACAGGCGCTAGTCTTTGGTCGCACCAAGCATGGCTCTGAAAAGCTTATGAAATTGTTGGTGACATGGGGTTTCAAGGCCGGGTCTATTCACGGCAACAAGTCCCAAAACCAGCGTGACCGCACCCTGACCGAATTCCGCAATGGAGAGCTGGATGTGCTGGTCGCAACCGACGTTGCCGCGCGCGGAATCGACATTCCCGGCGTGCGCCA
>CBDTUV010000207.1:0-5412 GCA_965363575.1 uncultured Pseudorhodobacter sp.
CCTCCATCTCAACACCCGTTTGACCACCGGTTTTGACCGTGGCCTCAATGATAATGCCCGGCAGGCTGGGATCTGGTGTCAGCTCTATCGCGACTTTGGTGATGGGCAAGGGGTGACACAGCGGGATCAGATCAGCGGTTTTTTTCGCAGCCATAATACCGGCAAGCCGCGCTACGCCCAGCACATCGCCTTTGGCTGCGCGCCCATCGGTGATGGTGGCCAGTGTTTCGGCCGCCATTTTCACTGCAGACCGCGCCGTTGCAATCCGCGAGGTGACTGGCTTGGTCGACACATCGACCATATGGGCGTGGCCAGCAGCGTCAAAATGGGTCAGCGGGTTTTGTGCCATTTACAGCCCCCTTTGGGCAGCGGGAGCTTGGGCTAAAATAGCGCGGGTGGCACCCTCGACATCCGATTGGCGCATCAAGCTTTCGCCAATCAAGAAACAACGCGCACCAAATCGGGCAACATCGGCAAGGTCTGCGGGCGTGAACAGGCCGGACTCGGAAATGATCATCCGATCTGCTGGCACACGGCGGGCAAGGTCGCGCGTGGTTTGCAGCGTCACCTCAAAGCTGTGCAGATTGCGGTTATTAATGCCGATCATTGGCGATTTCAGCAGCGCCGCACGTTCCAATTCGGCAGCATCATGCACTTCGATCAGCACATCCATGCCCAGCTCAAACGCCGCCTCTTCCAACTCGCGGGCTTGGGTGTCGGACACAGACGCCATGATAATAAGGATACAATCGGCAGACAACGCGCGCGCCTCAATCACCTGATAGGGATCATACATGAAATCTTTGCGCAGGCAGGGCAGGTCGGTCGCGTCATGGGCGGCCACCAAGAATTCATCTGCCCCTTGAAAGGATGGACCATCTGTCAGCACCGAAAGGCAGGTCGCACCGCCAGCAGCGTAAGCGCGGGCAAGGGCAGGCGGGTCAAAATCGGGGCGAATCAAGCCTTTGGACGGGCTGGCCTTTTTGATCTCGGCAATCAAACCATAGCCAGTCGAGGACGCGTTCAGCAGCGCATGATGAAAGCCGCGCGGTGCGGGCGCATCATCGGCCAAAGCCTGCACTTGCGATAGGGATTTGGCGGCCTTGCGCGTGGCCACCTCTTCCAGCTTGTAGGTTTTGATTTTCTCTAAAATTGTACTCATCTTGTCGCCGTTCGGTAAAGGGGTGGGATCAGGCAGCGGTGGTGATCCGCGCCAAAGCATCAAGGCGGGCGCGGGCAGCACCAGAATCGATACTGTTGCGGGCCATCTCAACCCCGGATTTCAGGTCATCGGCTTTGCCCGCTACCAAAAGGGCAGCGGCGGCGTTCAGCAAGACCGCATCTCGGTACGCCCCTGCCGATCCGTTCAACAGCGCGCGAAAGGCTGTGGCATTGTCAGCAGGGCTGCCGCCCATAATCGCCTCAAACGGGTGGACGGGCAGGCCCGCATCCTCGGGGTGAATGTCAAATTCGGTGATCGCCCCATCTTTCAGTGCAGCCACTTTGGATGGCGCGGCAATAGACAACTCGTCCGTGCCATCGCCGCCATGGACCAACCACGCTGCGGTCGACCCTAAGGCCAGCAAAACCTCAGCCATTGGGCGGATCAAGGCAGCATCATAGGCACCCGTAAGCTGCATTTTTACGCCTGCGGGGTTGGTCAAGGGGCCAAGGATGTTGAACAAGGTGCGTGTGCCCAATTCAACCCGTACCGGGGCCACATGGCGGGTGGCAGGGTGGTGCATCGGCGCCATCATGAAGCCAATACCAGCCTCGGTCAGGCATTTTTCCACCACTTTGGGGCCGACCATCACATTCAGGCCCATTTCCGTCAGCGCATCTGCAGCGCCCGATTTTGACGACAGGTTGCGGTTGCCATGCTTGGCCACCACAACGCCGGCCCCCGCCACAACAAAGGCGGCGGCTGTAGAAATGTTCAGTGTACCTTTGCCGTCACCGCCGGTACCGACAATGTCCATCGCACCAGCCGGGGCCACAACCGCGTTGCATTTGGCCCGCATGACGCTTGCGGCTGCGGCAATTTCATCAACGGTTTCACCACGCATCCGCAGCGCAATCAAAAACCCACCAATCTGGGCTGGCGTCGCATCACCTTCAAACAAGGCGGTAAAGGCGGCTTCGGCCTCGGCTCGGCTCAGCGCGCGGTCACAGGCGGTGCTGATAAGGGGTTTAAGGCGGTCGCTCATGCTGGCTCCTTTGCGCTGTTCAGAAAATTGCGCAGCAACTGGTGGCCATGTTCAGATTTGATGCTTTCAGGATGAAACTGCACGCCTTCGATCGGCAAGGTTTTGTGACGCAGGCCCATGATCGTGCCATCCTCCAGCCAAGCCGAAACCTCCAAGCAATCGGGCAAGGTATCGCGGTCCACGACCAAGCTGTGATAGCGCGTGGCAAGGAAAGGGGAGGGCAGGCCGGTAAACACGCCCGCCCCGGTGTGATGCATCGCACCCATTTTGCCATGCACAATCTCATGGCAGCGCACGACCTTGCCGCCAAAGGCCTGACCGATGGTTTGATGCCCAAGGCAAACGCCCAGCAAGGGAATCTCCGCCTCGGCTGCGGCCAGCGTCAACGGTAGGCAAATCCCCGCTTGGGCAGGGTCGCGAGGGCCGGGTGACAGCACAATCATTTCGGGTTTCAGCGCCATTGCAGCCTGAACATCCATCGCATCATTGCGCACAACACGGATATCGGCCCCCAACTCGCCCAAATAATGCACGAGATTGTAGGTAAAACTGTCATAGTTGTCGATCAATAGCAGCATATTGCTTGGCCCGTGCCTGTCGATGTCTGTTTTGGGGTGAACCCGGTTCGGTGTCGCGCTATACATGGGCCGAGCGGTACAGGGGCGTCAAGGGAAACCCTTCCTTTTTGAACCAGACCGCAAGTGTGCAGGCAGGAGGGTTGCGGGTGAGCCGTGGGTTTTTAGCAGGAGCAGGATGGGGCACCGTAGTTGCGGGCGTCGGTCTGGTTGTGGCATCGCAGATGTCGGTTTCGCCGCAAGACCGGTTTGAAGATGTGCCACCGGCTGTCGTGGTGGCCAATGTGCCGACCGTCCCGAACGCAGAGGTTGTACCCGGTGATAAGCCGAGCGTTGAGGCAGAGCCATCAGCCCCTCAAGATGCGGTGCCAGACCTGCAAGCGACCCCCAGTCCGGCCGCACAACCCGATATGCCAAGCGCCATTGCCAACCCCGAGCCACAGCCTGCGCCGGATGCATTGGCCACCGACAGTTTGGCCACCAGTGCAGCACCCACGCCAATGCCGGAAGGTGAAACGGCAGCGGTGCCAGAGGTGCAAACTGCAACCGCGACGCCTCAGACGACTGTAGATGCAGCGGCAGCCCCCACTGTTCCTGGCCAATCAGCCGAAGCATCTGTCGATCCAGCCCCTCCCGCGCCTATACCCGAATTGCCCGCAGCCAACGCACCCGATGCAGCCCCAACGGCTGATCAAGCAATGCCAAATGCTGCGCCCGAAATGCCAACCGCTGCGCCCGAAATGCCAACCGCTGATCAAGCAATGCCAAATGCTGAGCCTGAAACGGTTGTCGTGGTTCCAACGCCTGCTCCGGTGGCTGAGGGCGCGTTGCCCCCCGAAACCGCAACACAATCCCCAGCTCTGGACCAAACCGCAACCACTGCGCCCGATTCCGTCCGCCCCTCGACGGGATTTGGGGGCAGCGTCGATGGGGTGAAAACCGGGCGCTTGCCATCAATTGAAGCGGTACCTGCAACAGGTGCCACACCCGCGGCAGGGTCTATAACTATTACAGGGGCCAGTTCCGCACCAATTGACCGCTTTGCAAAGGCTTTCGAAAACGTGGAAAAAAAGCCCGTTTTCGCGATCTTGCTGCAAGACACAGGCGGGCCGGATATTGACCGCGAAGCGTTGGCCGCGATTCCTTTTCCCGTTTCTTTTGTAATTGATCCGATGTTGCCGGATGCCGCAACCGCAGCCCAGATTTACCGGGCCGCCGGGCAAGAGGTGCTGATGATGGCGTCGGGGATCCCGGAAGGCGCGCAAGCCTCGGATCTGGCCGTCAGCTTTGAGGTGATGGCGAAAACCTTGCCCGAGGCAGTCGCGGTTGTGGATTTGGAACAAGGCGGGTTTCAGGGCAATCGCGTGCTTGCCACCCAAGTGATTGCCCTGATCCAAGACCAAGGGCGCGGGGTGATCTCATGGGATCGCGGGTTGAATGCTGCATCGCAAGTGGCGCGGCGTGATGGGGTTCCCAGTGCGGTGATTTTCCGTGCGCTGGACGCAGGCAATGAAAGCAGCCCGGTTATCCGCCGCTATCTGGACCGTGCGGCGTTCAAAGCGGCCCAAGATGGACGCGTGGTTGTCGCAGGCCAAACCCGGCCTGAAACTGTGGCCGCCTTGCTGGAATGGGCAGTCGAAGGGCGTGCTGCGACCGTGGCGATTGCGCCGGCCACGGCTGTGATGACAAAGCAATAAACAAGGGGGGCGTTTTGGCCTCCTTTGATAACTGGCGTCAGCGGTTAGAGGTGGTGAACAACCCCGCATCCTCGGCCGCTTTGCGCAACGCGTTGGATTTGTTCACAGTTTCTTCAAATTCCGCCTGCGGATCGCTGTCATAAACCACGCCGCCGCCCGCTTGGATATACAGTTTTTCCTCTTTTAGGACGGCGGTGCGCAAGGCGATGCAAAAATCCATCTCGCCATTGGCGGCGAAATAGCCAACACCGCCACCATAAACGCCGCGCTTTTCAGGCTCTAGTTCATCAATGATTTCCATCGCGCGGACCTTGGGCGCGCCCGAAACCGTACCTGCCGGCAGGCCCGCAAGCAGGGCCGACAGCGCATCTTCACCATCGGCAATCTGGCCCACCACGTTGGACACGATGTGCATCACATGGCTATAGCGTTCGATGATAAATTCCTCGGTCGGGCGCACAGTGCCGATTTTGGCCACCCGCCCGACATCGTTGCGCCCAAGGTCCAGCAGCATCAAATGCTCGGCCAGTTCCTTGGGGTCTGAAATCAGATCAACCTCATTCGCGCGGTCTTCCTCGGGCGTGGCGCCACGCTTGCGGGTGCCTGCGATGGGGCGCACCGTCACTTCACCATCGCGCAGACGGACAAGGATTTCAGGGCTGGCACCAACCACTTGAAAGCCGCCAAAGTTGAAAAAGAACATAAACGGCGACGGGTTGGTACGGCGCAAACTGCGGTAGAGGGCAAAAGGAGGCGCCTCAAACCGCTGGGTCCAGCGTTGGCTGGGAACGACTTGGAAAATATCACCCGCGCGGATGTATTCCTTTGCCTTTTCAACAGCTTGCAAATACCCTTCATGGGTAAAGTTTGACCGCGCGGCCCCCACGGGTGCGGCCTCACCAAAGTCGCGGTCGGCGCGTGGCGCGCGGTCAA
>CBDTUV010000208.1:0-5373 GCA_965363575.1 uncultured Pseudorhodobacter sp.
CCGGGTCTGAATGTGCTGACCGGCGAAACCGGGGCGGGTAAATCTATCTTGCTGGATGCGTTGGGCTTTGTTCTGGGCTGGCGTGGGCGTGCCGAATTGGTGCGTGCCGGGGCTGATCAGGGTGAGGTGACTGCGGTCTTTGACCTGCCTGCGGGTCACGCAGCCCACGCCGTGCTGGCCGAGGCTGGGATTGTGGCCGAGGATGAGTTGATCTTGCGCCGCATCAACACCGCTGATGGCCGCAAAACCGCTTGGGTCAACGACCGCCGCGCCAGTGGTGAGGTGCTGCGGGCACTGTCAGACACCTTAGTCGAGCTTCACGGCCAGCATGATGACCGCGGTTTGCTGAACCCGCGCGGGCATCGCCAGATACTAGATGCCTTTGCGACTGTTGATCTTGGCCCGGTCCGCACCGCTTGGGCCGCCATGTCTGCCGCGCGCAAAGCCAAGCTGCGGGCCGAAGAAACGCTTGCCGCGGCAAAGGTCGAAGAAGAGTTCTTGCGCCATGCTGTGGCCGAATTGGACAAGCTGAACCCCGAACCGGGCGAAGAAGCGACCCTTGATGCCCGCCGCCGTGCCATGCAAGGGGCCGAGAAAATCCGTGCCGATATTTCCCGCGCCCATACCGCCTTGTCCGACCAAGGGGCAGAGGCGGCGCTGGTTGATGCGCTGCGTTGGCTGGAAGGCGCTGCTGGCCGCGCCGAAGGGCGGTTGGAAGCGCCGATTGCTGCTTTGGGCCGGGTCTTGGTAGAGCTGGATGAGGCGCAGTCTGGGGTTGAAGATTGCCTCTCTGCCTTGGATTTCAACCCGTTAGAGCTAGAGCAGCTTGAAGAACGCTTGTTTGCAATCCGGGCCTTGGCTCGCAAACACAATGTGTTGGCCGATGATCTGGGCGGCTTTGCCCAAGATTTGCGGGCCCGCCTTGGCGTGATTGACAGCGGTGCGGGCAACCTTGCCACTTTGGACCTTGCTTTGGCCGATGCTGAAAAAACCTACCACCGTCATGCCACGACCTTGAGTGCTACGCGCAAAGCGGCGGCCAAACGGTTGGATACGGCGATGGGTGCCGAACTTGCGCCCTTGAAAATGGACCGCGCTGTGTTTTCGACCGCGATCAGCCCCAATGATGCAGGCCCTGATGGTGTGGATGAGGTGGCCTTTACCGTTGCTACCAACCCCGGCGCGCCTGCAGGGCCGCTGAACAAGATCGCGTCTGGTGGGGAACTTTCGCGGTTTTTGCTGGCGCTCAAGGTGTGTTTGACCGGAAATACCCCCGGCCTTACGATGATTTTTGATGAGATTGATCGAGGCGTGGGTGGGGCAACCGCCGATGCCGTGGGCCGCCGTTTGGTTGCGCTTGCCACAACCGCGCAGGTCCTTGTTGTCACCCATTCGCCGCAGGTGGCAGCCCTTGGCGCGCATCACTGGCGGGTGGAAAAGAAGGTCGCAAAAGGCATGACCACATCAACCGTCACACCTTTGACCCCCGACCACCGGGTTGAGGAAATTGCGCGTATGCTGGCCGGTGATACGATCACCCCGGCCGCCCGCGATGCCGCCCGCGCGCTGCTTGGGGCATAAAGCGCAGTTACTTTAGTGCAGTTATTAAACTACAGGTTCACCCTTCAACCGCCGAGAATTGCAGCGAAATTGCGTGCCAGCCCAATGGTTTGGCCACAACAACCGCGATCAACATAGCCCCCACACGGCCTGCATCGCGGCCCGTTTCATCCACCATGCCAGACAAGACAAAGCGTTGATGCAGCACCGCCGCCCCCGGCCCCAAGGGCCGCAGGCTTATTTTGCCGGTGACAAGGCGCGATTGGCTGAACGCCCCGGCCAATTCGCCTGCAAACAATGCCTCAATCGCGCGGCGGCCTTCGGCCCAACCGCCGGTCAAACTTAACACCACAGCATCCTCGGCCAACAGCGCTGCCAACCCTGCGGCATCACGCGCACCCCAGTTTGAGGCAAAGGCGCGGGGGAATTCTTCGGCTTTTGTCGGGATCATTGTTGCCGCACCATCTTGCCGGGGTTCATCAGGCCCGCCGGGTCCAGCGCGCGTTTGATCTGCCCCATCACGTCCCACGCAGCGCCATGTTCGGCCGCCATATATTCCAGCTTGCCGCTGCCAATACCATGCTCTCCGCTGATCGTACCGCCCAGTTGCAAGGCGCGTTCCACCATCTGCGACGACAGGCGGCGCGCGATAGCCATTTCAGTCGGATCATCTTTATCCACCAATAGGATAGCGTGGAAGTTTCCATCGCCAACATGGCCCAAAATCGGCCCCATGATCGGGCTTGCCTCAATGTCCGCGCGCGTGGTTTCCACGGCTTCGGCAAGGCGCGAAATGGGCACGCAGACATCCGTCACCAAGGCCGTCGCACCGGGGCGCAGCGCCAAAATGGCTGGATAGGCGTTGTGCCGCATGTGCCACAGCTTGGCGCGGTCCTCGGTCGCCTTGGCGAATTTGAAGCCGCGGCTTCCCATTTCGGTCGCAATCTCGCCAAAGCGTTCGGTTTGTTCTTGAACCCCGGCCGGCGAGCCGTGAAATTCTATCAGCAACTGCGGCTCTACCGTTAGCGTAGTGCCGGCATAGGCATTGCAGGCCTCAACCGTGGTCGAATCCAGAAACTCGATCCGCGCCATGGGAATACCGCTTTGGATCGTCGCAATCACGCAATCCACCGCATCCGTGATGGTCGGAAATCCGCAAATCGCGGCCGATACCGCTTCGGGTTGGCCGTGCAGGCGCAGGGTCAATTCAGTGGTCAGGCCCAGCGTCCCTTCAGACCCCACAAACAGCGCGGTCAGATCATAGCCGGCCGAGGATTTCGGGGCGGATGATCCAGTCCGAATGGTGCGCCCATCGGCCAACACCACCTCTAGTCCCAGAACATTGTCGCGCATCGTGCCATAGCGCACGGCAGTGGTGCCGCTGGCGCGTGTGGCCGCCATGCCACCCAATGTTGCATTTGCGCCGGGGTCGACCGGGAAAAACAGCCCCGTCGCGCGCAACGCGTCATTCAACGCTTCACGCGTGATACCGGGCTGCACAACGCAGAGCATATCCTCAGGATAGACCGCAAGCATTTGGTTCATCTGGGTAAAATCTACCGTGACCCCGCCCTTCAGGGCCAGTGCATGACCTTCAAGTGAGGTGCCAGCACCCCAGCCCACCATAGGCACGCCGTTTTTGGCACAAAGCCGCGCGATCATCGCGACCTCGTCAGTGGTTTGCGGAAAGACCACTGCGTCGGGCATTCCGCCACTGACATGGGTTTCGGACTGGCTGTAATGCGCGCGCGTGGCAGGCGTGGCACTAAAGCGCTTGCCAAGCCTATGGGCAAGTTCGGTAAGGGCATCGTCAAGATTCATGAAGGCTCCGGCATCGTTTGCGCCACGCTATTACATGGGCAAGCGCAGGGAAAGCTATGGTTTTAACGCGGCCAAAGCGGGCGCCAAATCGCCGTAACCGGTAAAACGCCGCTCATAGGCCAGGCCGAGCCTTGCTGCGCAGTCCTCTGCCTTGGCATCCAAGGCGGGGTCATTGGTCTGGGCTTGATAAACCAACTTGGTGTAGTTGCCGAAATACATATCCCGCAAGGCAGGGTGGCGGTCGAGGCCCATGGGTTTCCAGACAAAGGCATCGAATTGGCGGACCAGAAAATCGGTCAGGTAAAAGGCTGTGAATTCGGTTTCGGTTTTGATGGCAAAAGCATCATTGCCTTCAAAAAACGAATAACAATGAGGACCCGCAACCATTTCAACACCCAATTTCTTGCACATATCGAACAATTGCCCCCCCGTGCCACAATCGGCATAGACGACAAAGATATCATCGTAATTCTGGCGGTGGGCCAGCACTGATTTTTCAACGGCGGCAGGGATCCGATCGGGCCATAGATGCAAATTTGCAGGCAAGCATTGCAGGTCAAGATGGTCCCAGCGGTTCAAGGCTTTCAGCGCCAGAATTTCATGCGCCAACGCCCCGCAAGCGATGAGCAGAACGCGGCCTTTGCCAGTGGCGTTCAGGCCTGTCTCGGTTAGTTTTGTGTCATCAAGGGTGGGGGTCATTTGCGGTCAATCCAAAGACGGAGAGAAAGGGCAGCGCCGGCAAAGGCCAGCCCAAGTACGGCCAGCGGCAGCCCAAAGATCTGTGCCGCGCCAATGGTCAGCCCAGCGGCGGCGATGGTGATAAGGATAAGCCAGACGATAACGCGGGCGGGCATGGGGGCTCCTCTATGGCGTTTCTCAAAGGTAAGCGTGAGGGAACGAAAAGCCAAGGGGCGAACACGGCGGCTTGATCGCCTAAAACGTCATCGGGTCTGGTTCCTTGCGGCGATCTGGTATCTAAGATCGGGGTCAATTGAACACAGGAGATGCCGCTATGGCCGACTATACCCCCCCAAAGGTCTGGACTTGGGACGCGCAGAATGGCGGGCAATTTGCCAGCATCAACCGGCCCATCGCGGGGGCGACCACGGACAAAGAGCTGCCGGTAGGCAAGCATCCGTTCCAGTTATATTCGTTGGCCACGCCGAATGGGGTGAAGGTGACGGTGATGTTGGAGGAATTGTTGGCGGCAGGGCATAAGGGTGCGGAATATGATGCCTGGCTGATCAAGATCGGTGACGGCGATCAATTCGGGTCCGGCTTTGTTGAGGTGAACCCCAACTCAAAGATCCCGGCCATGATGGACCGGTCCGGGCCTGAGCCTGTGCGGGTGTTTGAAAGCGGGTCGATTTTGCTGCATCTGGCCGAAAAATTCGGGGCCTTCATTCCGACGGATCCGGCGGGGCGGGTGGAATGTTTGAACTGGCTGTTCTGGCAAATGGGATCGGCGCCGTATTTGGGCGGCGGGTTCGGGCATTTCTATGCCTATGCACCCGAAAAGTGGCAGTACCCGATTGATCGCTTTTCAATGGAGGCCAAGCGGCAATTGGATGTTTTGGACCGACAGCTTGCGGAGCGTGCGTTTATTGCGGGCGACAGCTATTCTATCGCGGATATCGCGATTTGGGGGTGGTATGGGCAGCTGGTTTTGGGGCGGCTTTATGATGCGGGGGAATTCCTGGATGTCGCCTCTTATAAAAACGTCGTGAAATGGGCCGAGGCGATTGATGCGCGGCCTGCGGTGAAACGGGGCCGGATGGTCAACCGGGCCTTTGGAGAGCCTGAATTACAGCTTCATGAGCGGCATGACGCCGGCGATTTTGAGACGCAGACGCAGGATAAAATCGCGCAATAGCCCGCCGGGAATCGCGCGCGATTTTTCAGGTAAGTATTTGATACCAAACGATGTTGTAAAAAATATTTACCTGAAATTAATCTTTGAATCGCGCGCGATTTAGGTCGCAGTGTTTGGGG